>JAEDDI010000065.1 GCA_016293805.1 Bacillota bacterium
TACGCAATTTACTTTCGCATATTATAGCAAACATTCCGCAATATATCAATTATATTTTGATATATTGCGGAATGTTTTCAGCGTTTTGTAAGTTTCTATTAAGAATGTGTAATACCTGCTCCCATATCATATGCTTCCTGGATTTTAGGATTACCATCGATTTCTCCGCCCATGGTTACGCCACCGCAGAATAAGTGACCTGCCAGTTCTGCTTTCTCAAAGCAATCTATCCAGCCATTCAGTCCTGATAATGCTTTCTCATAAACATATTCTTCGTCCTCTGCGGCTGTTGCAAGAAAATATACTTCCCTAAACTTATAGTCCTTAGAGAACATCGGATTCATTCTGTCAATTAAGACCTTCATCTGTCCAGACATCTCATAATAATAAATAGGAGTTGCCCAAACTACGACATCTGCATTCAAAACCTTGTCCATGATTTCCTGCACATCATCTTTGATCACACAGTTTCCGGTCTTCTGACATGCAAGGCAGCCTTTACAGAATTCGATATTCTTTCCCTTAAGACTGATCAAGGTCACATCATTTCCTGATGACTTTGCACCCTCTGCAAAGGAAGTTGCCAATACCTCTGAGTTACTATTGGCTCTGATACTTGTTGAAATTACGACTACTTTCTTTCCCATATTCTGAAACCCTCCTTATAAATATTTCTCAAAGAACGACTGAAACTTGTCAAATGGAATGACATCCACATTGTCATACAGATCTGTATGGACTGCATCCGGAATGATCATAAGTTCTTTATTGTCTGTGTATTTGCTCTCCGCAGTCATTGCTGCATAGGCATCCTTGCCAAAATAACAAGAATGCGCCTTCTCGCCATGCACGATGAGAACAGCGCTTCTGATCTCGTTGCTGTACTTAAGGATTGGCTGATTCATGAAGGACATACATCCGATACTATTCCACCCCCCATTGGAATTTAGAGATCTCGCATGGTATGCACGGCCCTTATAATATTCACTGTAATCTTTTACGAAAAATGGTACATCTTCCGGAACCGGAAGATCTAAGCATCCACCGCCAAGAGAGTACTCGCCACTGGCAAATTCTTTTGTTCTGAGCGCATTTAATGCCGCCTTTTTCTGATATCTCGCCTCTTCACTGTCTTCAGAATCAAAATAACCATTGGCATTTACCCTCGTCATATCGTACATGGTGGAAGCCACCGTAGCCTTGATTCTTGTATCAAGAGCTGCTGCGTTCAGAGCCATGCCGCCCCATCCACAGATTCCGATAATTCCGATTCTTTCCGCATCGACCTGCTCATGATTGGATAAGAAATCAACAGCTGCCTGAAAATCCTCGGTGTTAATATCCGGTGATGCCATATATCTTGGCTTACCGCCACTTTCACCTGTAAAGGATGGATCAAACGCAATAGTCAAGAAGCCTCTTTCTGCCATCGTCTGCGCATATAAGCCGGAACACTGCTCCTTCACTGCACCAAAAGGTCCACTGACTGCAATCGCAGGAAGCTTACCATCTGCATCCTTTGGCACATACAGATCTGCAGCAAGGGTTATTCCATATCGATTAACGAATGTAACCTTGCTGTGATCTACTTTGTCTGACTGTTCAAACGTTTTATCCCATTCTGTTACTAATTTAAGTTCTTCCATATCTTCAAAACCTCCAAATATTCATTGCCATATCAGTCATTTACTGATATCATGATGATATGTTACTACCTAAACCTAACTTTAGGTCAAGTTATTTTTTCGTGAGGTTTTTACAAATGTACACAATCGGTCAGGTTTCCGAGATGTTTCATCTCCCTATTTCAACCCTAAGATATTATGACAAAGAAGGATTATTCCCAAGTTTAGAGCGTAAAGGCAATATCCGCTGCTTCAGTGATACTGAAATTGAAGCGATTCGCGTAATCGAATGCTTAAAGGCATCCGGCCTTGAAATCAAAGATATCAAGCAATTCTTCCAGTGGGTGACGGAAGGTGCCTCCAGCTATCCGAACAGAAAACAATTATTCGAATCTCGCAAAGCAGCTGTTCTTGAAGAGATGAAACAGCTGGAAAAGACACTGGCAATGCTGGAATTCAAATGCTGGTACTATGGCAAAGCCATCGAAGACGGTAATGAA
>JAEDDI010000066.1 GCA_016293805.1 Bacillota bacterium
TTGATACATAAAACACCCCATAAATGAAAAAGTCCCACCGGGTTGCGCATGAAAAATCAGAGGCGTGGTGGGTTCTGTTACTATCATTGTACAACTTATATTGAGGCTGTCAAGCTTCCTTTTCGAAAAAAAGAATACAATGTTATATCACAACCTATTATCATTAATAGAACTAGTTTCTCGTTATAGTCTTCTCCTCTTACACTGCCTCTACATAGAGATTATCTCTGTCAACAAGTACCTTTAAATGGTTGTTCAGCACCCTGTCAAGCATCCTGATCATCTGTACAAACGCCTGAGAATCACTGTCCTTCTGAAGCATCAGTCTGTCCATAGACTTATTAATATATTCCACTCTAGCTTCATCAATACTGTCTCCTGCCATCTCAAGCATCTCATCAACAGGCCCCTTCTCTATTACAGGGATACTTCCTATTGTCTTTCCGACACCGCGCACAGCCTTTGCCGCTGCTCTCTTGGCCTTATTCTCAAACCTGCCTCTTAAATATTCACTCATCTTGTCATAGCAGCTGCTGTATAACTCCCTGTATTCAATAGAAATACTCTCAATACGGTCAGCAGAATTGCTGATTGTTTCAGATTTCAGTTTCTTAAACAACATAACCTCCAGCATTGACGCGAATGAATATATGTATATTGACAGCCTGTAATACTTCAGGTTGTACAGACACTCATCAGTGCAGTCCCTTCTGCTTTTCTTAAGTGAATTAGCATTCCAGGCTTCTTTCAGCAGTTTCTTAATCTGTCCTCTGTAAAAGTCCATTTCCTGAACAGCCTGATTCTTGATATCAAGCACAACTGAAATCTTCTTTTCCTTGAAAGACTCATTATCTATTTCATTCCTGTAATCAGTATATATCTCGTTTAATGTGACAAGTGACCCCTTGAGTTTGGATGCCTTGTCTTCCTTGAAAAGATCTATCATCTCCCTCTGCGCAATGCTGATATCGTCAAGCTTCTGATTCATGGCAATCAACGCAATGCCTATACATGCAGCAGCAGGATTTACAGGGGCAGTCAGTTTGGCAGCACCCGGAATATTTCCTATTTCAAATAATCTGGCATGTTCCTGTATACCGTTTGCTCCAATTACCATGCCTCTTTTGCCAAATCCATCAGCAGCATTTACAAGAGCATCTCCGAATTGTGTAAATGCCCTATAACATCCGACGCCATTGATACTAAAATCAACGCTCGCTGTTCTGAATACCTCTGCAAAGCTGGCATAGATTCCTCCCATTGCAGCCAGTTCAGCAAAAGGAATCTTCCTGCATCCTTTTGTAGGTTCATCGTCCATATTCTCAGGATAAAACAACATTTCTGTTCCGTTTATTATTCCATTCATATTATGCCTCCAGATACATTTCCTTGAGAAATAGGTAAAATTACCCATAATTATTATACTTGATTGCAAAATATCAAACAACCATTTTAAGGTTAAATATGATAACAGACTCTTCATCACTGCACACTTCTGCCCAATTGTATTATCCTTAAGAATATGCACCTTTTTTAGACCATATCAGGCATATAAAAAGGCCCCGCAGACTGCGGAGCCGATGTCGCAGGTACCTATTTCTTCCTATGACTTAATCCTATAGCTGCAAGTATCCCTATTCCTACTATAAATCCAGCTATGGTATAATTCCCTGAAGGTATACCTATGATGTTTGGTATAAGTACAGCCAGCGCAAACAGAAACGCAAGCACTCTTACAAGAGGTACAAAATACCCCGCCCCTTTATAATCCGACGTGTTCTCTTCCTTCCTTTTACTGGTATATTGCCCATCACCGACACTTCCATTCTTCTCAGCTTCAATATCATCAAGCACCATCATCTCAATTGCAGTATCAACATAGTCCTTCTTACCGTCATGATTCCAGTCAAACATTGCCATTTCTCTCACCACTTTCTCATATTTTCGATATTCTCCTCTGTTATGAAGTGACCTTTGTCAAGAGGTATAATTCAATATTTATTCAC
>JAEDDI010000013.1 GCA_016293805.1 Bacillota bacterium
ATAAAAGACATAAGTAATACCAGCAATAAGCGTCAAAACAGCTATAACAATATCATCTTTTGAGTCCTTATCTTTCTTCATAAATTAAGTTCCCTTTTATCCTATTGTGCAGTATGCATACTGATATGCACCAGCTTTTACAGGAGTTCCATCACTTTTTACCCACAGAATTTTATACTGTGTCGCCTTATCACTATTGTAGTATTTATTAACAGTTTCATTAAAATACAATTTGTTAGGGTTTAGATTTTTATATTGATATATTGCGACTACTCCCTGTGCAAAGGCAGTTCCGATACCAACTGCAAGTCCTAATGGCCCTACAATAGCTGATAAAAGAACAGATAAAGGAAGAGACATAATGGCTTCTTTTAAAAGAAATCATCTAATCTTTATTATTATTCTTATCATCATAGATAACAGCTATTATAAGAAAACTTAAAACAATAATAAATGTTACTAATAAAGCTTCAGGATTATCTATACCTTTTCCTGTAATGAGCATTTTAGAATAATAATAAATTCTCTCACACAGCAAAGTAACTATTGATGTAAATAGCATAAGATTTGATTTACTATTTTTCATTTTTTCCTCTTAAGCTCAGGACCAGTCGCCGGCAGACATTACCGCCGGGACTGAAACTGTTTTATTATAACCCGCATTTTTGCAGGTGCTCCTTTTTTCTATTCAACTGTTACTGATTTTGCAAGGTTCTTCGGTTTGTCGATATTGCATCCTCTCAGCCTTGCTATATGATATGCAAGTATCTGAAGAGGAATTACCGAAAGAACCGGAACAACATCATCTATACAGTGCGGAATGTATATCACCTCATCCGCATGCTTTTCTATTTCTTTTGTATTCACCTTGGAAATGCCCAAAATGAAAGCGCCTCTTGCCTGTACCTCAACAATGTTTGAAATCATCTTCTCGTAGAGTTTTTCCTGTGTTGCAAGTGAGATTACAAGTGTTCCCGGCTCCATCAGCGCTATCGTGCCGTGCTTAAGCTCTCCTGCAGCGATGGCAAACGAATTGATATAGGATATCTCCTTCAGCTTCAGCGAGCCCTCGTACGCTACGGCACAGTCAAGGCCTCTTCCGATATAGAATACGTTGTTGTTCTTATAGATTTTCCTTGCAATGTTTTCTATATCCTTTTCCTTGGTGAGAATATATTCTATCTTGTCAGGAAGAGCTTCAAGCTCCGAAACAACCCTGCTAAGTGTGTCATCATCCACTATACCTCTCTGTCTGCCCATGTAAAGGGCAAGAAGATACAGGCATACAAGCTGAGTCGTATATGCTTTCGTTGATGCAACCGCAATTTCAGGGCCTGCCCAGGTATAGAACACATCGTCTGATTCTCTGGCAACAGAACTTCCAACCACATTTACAATCGAAAGAACTCTCGCGCCCTTTCTCTTTGCCTCCCTGAGAGCGGCAAGGGTATCCAGCGTTTCTCCCGACTGTGAAATTGCAATAAACAGAGTCCTGTCATCCACAAACGGATCTCTGTATCTGAATTCAGAAGCCACATCTACTTCAACAGGAATCTTGGCATATTTTTCTATGACTGTCTTTCCGACAAGACCTGCATGATATGCGGTACCGCAGGCAACGATATATATTCTGCTTAGTCCCTCAAGCTCTTCTTTTGAAATATCTATACCATCCAGCTTTATCTCTCCGTTTTCATCTATCCTTCTGTGGAGAGTATCTGAAATACCCTTTGGCTGTTCATAAATCTCCTTCAGCATGAAATGCTCATATCCTTCTTTTTCTGCAGCGTCAGAATCCCATGTGACATGGAACACATCACGGTCAACAACTTTTCTGTTATCATCATATATTACAATTGAATTCTTATCCAGAACAACCGTCTCATCATTTTCGATGAGATATACTTCTCTTACGTATTTCAAAAGAGCAGGTATATCTGAAGCGATGAAGTTGCATCCCTTTCCGATTCCCGCAACTAGCGGTGCGTCCTTTCTGACCGCTACTATTCTGTCGGGATCATCTGATGAAATGGCGGCTATTGCATATGCACCTCTCATCTTCGATGTGGCCTTATAGACTGCATCCAGAAGATCTCCCTTGTTATATATCCCTATAAGGTGGGCAATAACCTCAGAGTCTGTTTCCGATCTGAATACAATTCCGTAATCCTTCTGAAGCATTTCACGAAGTTCGACAAAATTTTCAATGATGCCATTGTGAACAACAGCAACTGTGCTGTCTGAATTCACATGCGGATGCGCATTAATATCCGAAGGGGCGCCGTGTGTTGCCCATCTGGTATGCCCTATTCCGATATTGCTGTCAAAGTCCTCATCCGATATGAGTTTCTCCAGATTGACTATTTCACCGACATGTTTTCTTACTTCAATCCTGTTATCTATATTAAGCGCAATCCCTGCCGAATCGTATCCTCTGTATTCAAGCCGCTTAAGTCCTTCAATTACAACTTCCTTGGCGTTGCCTTCGCCGACAAATCCCACTATACCGCACATAGTACATCCTCCATTATGCAAACTTCTCCTCAAGAAGAGATGCAATACTCTCAGCGTATGCCGCTATCTTATCAGTGTCACTGCCTTCAATCATTACCCTTACAAGAGGTTCTGTTCCTGAAGGTCTGATGAGCACTCTTCCGTCTCCCATCATGGCCTTTTCAACCTCCTCAATGGCATTTCTCACCTCTTCATCATCCATGTATACCGACTTGTTCTCATTCTTAACAGATGCGTTTACGAGCACCTGCGGATAAAGCGTTATCTCATCTGCAAGTTCTGAAAGAGGTTTTCCGAACATATGAAGAGCCTTTACAAGCTGAAGCGATGCAAGTGTTCCATCACCTGTTGTCCCGTAATCAAGCATGATTATGTGTCCGGACTGCTCTCCGCCTATTCTTCCTCCTGTCTCAAGCATTGATTCAAGAACATACCTGTCTCCCACTGCAGTGGAAACTGTTCTGCATCCTATTCCTTCAAGATACTTGTGGAATCCAAGATTGCTCATCACAGTTCCTGTAACAAGGTTACCGTCCAGCATTCCCTGTTCCATAAGAAGCCTTGCACATATGCATATCACCTTATCGCCGTCTGTAACGCGGCCTTTCTCATCGACTGCAATCAGCCTGTCAGCGTCGCCGTCAAATGCAAGCCCTATATCCGCACCTGTCTCAAGAACCTTTGCGCACAGTTTTTCAGGATGTGTCGATCCGCATCCATCGTTAATGTTCACCCCGTCAGGTTCATCTGCAATTACCGTTACATCTGCTCCAAGAGCTCTGTAAACAGCCGGAGCTGTCTCATATGCAGCCCCGTTGGCACAGTCTAAAACGATTTTCATTCCTTCAAGCCTGATGTCTATTGTCGAAAGGAGATGGTCTGTATACATCTTCTTAACATCGCCGTTACCCGATATTACTCTGCCTATACTCTCCCCTGTCATGTCATCATCCAGGTGTTTTTGTATCTCATCCTCAAGTTCATCGGACAGCTTGAATCCTGTTCCGCTGAAAAACTTGATTCCATTGTATTCATAAGGGTTATGAGACGCTGATATTACTGCGCCCGCATCAGCTCCAAGCGCTCCGACAAGATAGGCTACCGCAGGTGTCGGCACAACTCCTGCCTTGATAACACTTCCACCTGCCGACTGTATTCCTGCGCTCAGCGCATCTTCGAGCATGTCACCTGATATTCTGGTATCCTTGCCGATTACTATCACCGGGCTGTGATTATCCTCTGAGCTGAGCACCTTCGCTCCTGCCCTTCCAAGCTTGAAAGCAAGCTGAGGAGTCAGAGTCCGGTTAGCAATTCCTCTCACTCCGTCTGTTCCAAAAATTCTTTTCATCTCTTCTCCTATTTTCTGACCAGTGTCACCTGTATTGTCTTTGGGGAATAACTGATAACATCTCCCTCTCTTGCACTGACTGAAACCCTCACCTCGTGAGTACCCTCTTCCAGGCCGTCAAGGTCGGCTGAAACCTTAATGTCAATCTTTATCAGTCCAATTCCTGATACCTGCACATCATCGCAAGATGAAACTTCAAGTTCATCCGAAAGATTTTCAAACCTTATTTCGTCTATGCCTATCGAATACGTTTTCCTTTGCGATCCTTCCTTGAATACATGCACCGAAGCAGTCATATCCTGACCCGGCGAAAGCACACATCCTTCAGGCAGCCTGATCTCAAGGTCAAAAGTCTTACTTGATGAAAGTCCTGAAATATCAACGGTTTCAGCTGATACAGAGTCCACTTGTTTAAGACTTTCCGCATTTCCCATAATCCTGACCGTATCAGGAACATCAACTGATCCAAGCTCATAGCCTGCTGCCGGCTCTCCTTCTATATCAGTTACAAGAGTTACTGTCTTCTCATTATATGGTGTAACTGTGACACTGGCATACTTCTCGCTCAGTGTAACATCATCAACCTTGTTTCCGTTTTTGTCGACAGCAAACATCTCCTTGTATATGACACCGCTTTTCCCTTCAATGTCATCCCGGCTGATAAATACTGCCGCGGAAGCAACATCTGCTACAGTGCTCCTTGCTCCGGTAACATCAACTGACAGGTCGTCCGAAACAGACGCATCTCCTGTTCTGCTGCCCTTCATCTTGTATATTACCTTAACATTTCTGGACTCTGTAACTATCTGCTCAAAGTTCACCTTAACAGTTATCGTAAGATCCCGGTACACCTTTGCATCCTGCCTGAATGACACGTCGACTGCCACAGTGTTTTCCCCTTCAACGCAGTCTGACACATCTGCCACAGCATCTATCTGATCTGGTGTAATCTTCGAAAGTACGCTTCTTGAAGCTTCAACATTTACATCGATTCTTATTTCATCGGTATCCACAGCTGTAAGTCCTCTCGCCTCAACAAGATCCGTATTAACCAGTGTTACAGGAACATCCTTGACAATCTTGGTCTGAACCGGATCGGTAGCATATATTACAAATGACCACAAAGCGATTGCGACAAGAAGGGATATTACAAAATTCACTCTCTTATTTCCCAGCATTCTTTATCCCTCCCATTACCTTCTGAAAGATATTCTTCGATTTCTGAACATCATCAAGATAAAGCTCGTTGAGGATTTTCTCAAGATACTTCCCGTCAAGATATCGCGTGATCTTTCCTTCACTTGCCATGGATATTACTCCGGTCTCTTCCGAAACAATAAGTGAGATAGCATCAGAATGCTCTGTGATTCCAATCCCGGCCCTATGTCTTGTCCCGAGAGATTTGTCGAGTGTCTTATTGTCAGTAATCGGAAGTACGCATCCAGCGGCATGTATCCTCTCTCCCCTGATGATAACAGCGCCATCATGAAGCGGTGCTCCCTCATAGAAAATGTTACCGAGCAACTGCGCTGTAATCTCGGCATCTATTATAGTTCCTGTCTTGATTCTGTCTGTCAGAGCTGTTCCTCTCTCTATTACTATAAGCGCACCTGTTCTTGTCTTTGCAAGTTCAGTTACAGCATCAATGAATTCATCGATAATATGCTTTGCCTTCTGTTCTTCAACGGAAACAAGTGTCAGCGTTCTGCTTCTTCCGAAGTATTCAAGCGCACGACGAAGCTCCGGCTGAAACACAATTACAAGTGCAATGATTCCTACTGTTGTAATACTCTTGATCAGCCAGTTCAGCGTGTTGAGATTGAGCACATCCGAAAGAAAAAAGACAGCTCCGAACAGAATCAGTCCCTTAACCAGCTGCTCTGCTCTTGTCTCCCGAATAAAATCCAGCAGTTTATATACAATCAATGCAACTACCAGAATATCGATGATATCTGTAATCTTCATTCCCATAAATACTGTTTGTATAAAATCCGTCATTTAATCTTCCCCTCAAGTTATAGATAGTATTATTGTACAATACGGCCGCTCTTATTTTCAATAGAAGTTGGTCAAAAACTGAGTGATGATACTGTGTTGCCAATAAAAAAGGAGAGCGTACCGCTCTCCCTAAAACTTGCAATATTAATATGTTGTTTCAAGAAGTCCGTACGACCCGTCATTTCTCCTGTATACCACATTTACGCTGTCTGTTTCCATGTTAAGGAATACGAAAAAGTTGTGTCCTACAAGTTCCATCTGCATAATTGCCTCTTCTGCATTCATCGGTTCGAGCTGGAATCTCTTGGTCTTTACAATTTCAATTGATTCTTTTTCCTCTTCTGTTTCAGGAAGATCGGCAAAGAAAACATCCTTGTTGTTCTTGTGCTTTTTCTGAAGTTTAGTCTTGAATTTGGACATCTGATTCGATAGCTTGTCAACTACTCTGTCGATACTGTCAAATATGTCCTTGCCTGCTTCTTCAGCCCTGAATATGGTTCCTCTGTTTGAAATTGTGGCTTCAATCTTGTCCTTAGGTCCCTCCTGCGATAAACGTACATTTGCAGTAACTTCGTCCGAGAAGTACTTATCCAGTCTTCCCAGTTTCTTTTCAATTGCCTCCTTTAGAGAATCGCTTGCGTTAAAATTCTTAGTAGTAGTAATATTAATCTTCATATCAGCTACCTCCTTAGGTTTTGTTACAACAAGTATACCATACTATTACAAAAAAACAAAACTTCTGACAAAATTTTCTGAATTCTTAATCATCTGTTTACAATTCTCTCGTAACTCTCAGGATCAGTATCACCTTCCGTAGAAAAAAGAAGGATTACCGAATTCTCATCAATACCAAGACGCCTCTTCATCTCCTCTGTAAGATTAAGAAGAAGACCTGTTCCTATGCCGCCGCATTCGCCTGCAACCACTCCTTCATCGGCAAGCTGTCTCATACCGTCTTCAGTCACAAAGTCAGGAACTTTAAAAAAGAAAGAAACGTGATTTTCAAGCACCGGAAGGGTAAGAACATTGGCCTCGCCGCAGTTTAGCCCTGCCATTATGGTCCTTGGCTTTCCTCCTATTGCCACATATCTGCCCTGTTTTACAGATTCAAAAATGCATGCGGATTCAACTGCCTCCATTACAGATATTACCGGGCATTCTTCACCGAAGCGGTCTGTGAGATATCCTGTGATTCCTCCTGCCATCGACCCGACACCTGCCTGCAGAAATACATGTGTGGGACGAATTCCTCCAAGCTGATTTATCGCCTCAGAAATCATCCTGGTATATCCTATTGTGATATCCCATGGAATATCCTCATATCCTTCAAATCCAGTATCCTGAACAAATATACCGTCATGCTCCTTCGAATATTCCAGAGCCTTCCTCACTGCATCATCATAGTTTAAATCAGTCACAAACACACTCGCACCTTCAATCGATGCAATAGCTTCAGACCTTGCCGGGACCGTTCCAGCGGGCATGAATACAGCAGAAGTGCATCCGCACGATGATGCCGCCCAAGCAACAGCCTTCCCGTGGTTTCCGTCTGTTGCTGTAACAAACATCGGCTTCTCACCCTCTTCAAGCTTCTCAACTATATTATGAACAGCATACATGGCGCCCAGGGCCTTGAATGCGTTGAGTCCATATCGCTTTGATTCATCCTTTATGTACACAGCCGCCGCTCCGCATATCTTCGCTGTTTCTTCCAGTTTTACAAGCGGAGTCTCTGAACCTCTGTGGAACTCATTAACCTTCTCGTAATTCTCTTCGCAGAACTGTTCCGGAAGTCTTCCTCCGTTTCTTTTACCCTCAATCATTTCAATAGTATACATTGCATCCTCCGTTTTTCGCTCAAAACAGGTTACCATCATATGTAATTGTATGATATCATATGCACTATGGAAGTAAAAGAAACACTTGTTAGAATTAAAAATTTCAAATATATGCTGATAGCGGAGGGGGCAGCTGCCGGACTTCTGGCAGGATTTGCAGTTTCTGTATTCAGGCTTGGTATTAGCGGTGTGGAAATTCTCAGAGATAAACTTACAGAGAACGGTCTGTCTATTATATCTCTTGTCTTCTTCGCAGCCCTTTATCTTGTTACGCTCGCATGCCTTAAATTTGAGAACAACTGCTCAGGTTCAGGGATTCCGCATATCAAGGGAGAGCTTGAGGGAAGATTTCATGTTTCATGGATAAAAGTTCTTCCTGCCAAGATAATCGGCGGAATATGCGCAACAGGAGCAGGTCTTTCCGTAGGAAGAGAAGGTCCTTCGGTTCAGATAGGAGCAATGGCGGCGAAAGGATTTTCATCTCTTACAAACAGGCTGAGAACAGAAGAAAGACTGCTGATCACAGCCGGGGCAGGTGCAGGACTTGCCGCTGCATTCAACGCACCTTTGGCAGGAGTAGTGTTCTCACTTGAAGAACTGCATAAGAATCTTTCGCTTGAACTCATGCTCACATCAATGGCAGCATGTGTCACATCAGATTTCGTATCATCATACATATTCGGTCTTAACCCCGTATTCAGTGTTATCCCTCAGTCGGTTCTTCCTCTCAGAACATACTGGCTTCTTATCATATTCGGTATTATTCTCGGAGTATCCGGAGCTTTATATAATCTGAGTCTGAAGGAAATACAGAAGGCGTATAAGAAAATACCATTCACATGGATAAGGCTTCTCATTCCATTTGCCGCTGCAGCAGTTTTGTGCCGTACTTATCCGTATATCCTTGGAGGAGGAAATCATATCGTTGATATGATAGCGGAAACACCCTGGACCGTATCAGCTCTGCTTGTTCTTCTTGCCGCCAAATTCATCTATTCGATGATATCGTTTTGCAGCGGGACACCGGGCGGAATATTTCTTCCTCTCCTTGTTCTCGGAGCGGTAACAGGCGCCGCGTTCGCACAGCTGACAGGATATGCCGAATTCACCGACAATTTTATAATTCTGGGCATGGCAGGATATTTCACAGCCATAGTGCGTTCACCTATAACTGGCATAATACTCATATCCGAAATGACAGGAAGTCTTTCACATCTTCTTTCGCTTTCTCTTGTATGCCTTACTGCATACATAGTCGCAGATTTACTGGGTGCACGGCCTGTATACGACCAGCTGCTTGATGCCATGACTGTTTCTGAACGCCCTGCACGGGACCGGAAGATAATAATCGAAAGCATGGTTGTGTGCGGTGCATTAATGGACAATAGACCCATCAGGGAGTTTTCTGCTCCGGAAGGTGTTCTAATCATATCAATTGACAGAAACGGCTCTGAAATCGTACCATCCGGAGATACAGTTCTCAAAGGCGGAGATGAGCTTCTCCTTCTGTGCAGTGAAAGCAGACTGAAAGAGACAAAAGACATACTGTTTCAAAAGTGTGAACAGGCAAAAGAATTCATTTCCGCGACACAAAAATAACATAATCAGGCATATAATAGTAGTTAAAGGAAATATACATATATAATCAGAAAGGGTACATTATGGATAACAATAATCACTACGAGAAGATGCCCGAAAAACCATACTGGGGCACAGGGGCAAAAAAAACAGAAGAACAGGATAATCCCGCAGATGCTTCAGAGACCTATGAATTTGTTCAGTCGTACACTTCTTCCGAGGAGAAGTCAAAACATGCAGACATTTCACCGGAAAAACCTGCGAGAAAAAACAGATCAAGGGGTTTCCGAATAGTCGCATTTATTATAGGAATCGTCCTCATCGCAGGCGCTTTCGGATTTATTGGCGCAATGATTTACGATCACTTTTCAGGATCCGGCGGAGGAAACAATATATCAAGAAGCGATGGATATACTCTTGAAGATGCAACAGGAACCAAGATGACAATAGCCGAAATCGCAGAAAAGAATGCTGACGCTGTTGTTGAAATAAGAACTGAATCTGTTGTTACCGATTCATGGATAGGCCAGTACGTTACAGAAGGTGCAGGGTCCGGAGTAATCATCGACAGCAGCGGATATATTATGACCAACTACCATGTTATAGAAGGTGCAAGTTCTGTAAAAGTAAAGCTTCACAACGGCGAAGAGTACAAGGCTGATATTATCGGCGGTGATGCTGCAAACGACGTTGCTGTCATCAGGATCAAGGCTAATGACCTTACCGCTGTAACATATGGAAACAGTGATCAGCTTACAGTTGGAGAAATTGCTGTTGCAATAGGCAATCCGCTTGGAGAACTTGGCGGAACTGTAACATACGGAATCATCAGTGCAACTGACAGAGAGGTTACAGTAGATGGACAGAAAATGACTCTTCTTCAGACAGACGCATCAATAAATCCCGGAAATTCAGGAGGAGGACTGTTCAACGGATACGGTCAGCTTGTGGGGCTTGTATGCGCCAAGTCATCAGGGTCTGATGTTGAGGGTCTGGGTTTTGCAATTCCTGTAAATACCGCAGCGGAAATTGCTCAGAAGATTATCGACAAGGGCGGAGATGTTTCAACAGGCAAGGTAGGTGAAGCTGTTATAGGAATCAATGTGATTAATATAACAACTAAAGAGCAGATGCAGCAGTACGGACTTGATTCCAAGGGAGTATATATCACAGGAATAACAAGTTCAAATGCTCAGGAAGCCGGTCTTCAGATTGGAGACAGAATCGTCAAATTTGAAAAGACAAAGATTTCAGATTTCGATGACCTGTCAGGTGCTCTTTCAAAGCATGCGCCGGGTGATGAAGTCAGCATAACAGTTGAACGTAACGGAAAAAACGTCACTGTCAAAGCAGTTTTAGCAAAGGCTTCATCCACTGAAAACAGCAGCGGAAACGATGGTGAAAACGGATATGGCCTGAATCCATATCAGTAACAGAGTGACAACCAGAGTAAAATACTATATATCAGAGGGGTGGCTTGACGCTCCTCTTTTTTTCATGATAATGGCCTTCGCAGGGCTTTTCAGAAGTTTCTTTCACTGATGGACGACCTGATTGTATTCCTTCGAGGATACCCGATTGCAAAAGCAATCGCACATACCTCTGAACTTGGACAGTTCTCAGGGATATGCCCTGCAGGAACGCTCGGAACACTGATTACTTTCTATCTTCCCCGTTTATCTTTCAATGGTTGTAATTATGGAATTGCCGCTCTGCCTTTCACCTTTATTCTTTCCGGAATCGTAACAGGCGCTGCTGCAGCAGCATTTTTTATCGCCAAGTTTCAAGGCGGTGTCCTTGCGTTTACAGTCGCTGCAATCTCAGAGAAATGAAAACGGCGCATTCGCGCCGTTATGCCATTGTCTCTCTATTTTTCAAGTTTGATTGTAAGATCCCAGTCTTCAAGTTCAGTGTGAAGAAGTTCATGAGCTCTGTGACTGAGCGGCTTGTCAAGATATTCTGAATATGTCAGCTGAACTGCAGAGTTTTCATGTGAGAACCTTAAGTTGTTGATACTGTCCAGTCCGTAAAGAGCATCTGCTCTTCCTGCAGCCTTTTCCATCGCTTCTTCGAACGGCTGTCCTCCGCCGCCTACGCATCCTCCAGGACATGCCATTATTTCTACGAAATCGTATTCAACATCACCTTTTCGTACTGCCTCAACAAGTTTTCTTGTATTTCCAAGTCCGCTTGCAACAGCAACCTTCAGTTCTGTTCCTGCAAGGTCAAATTTAGCTTCCTTCCATCCGTCCATACCTCTCACATCTCTGAATGTGTCAGGTGCCGGATTTTCTCCTGTTACAAGGAAATATGCAGAACGAAGCGCTGCCTCCATTACTCCTCCTGTTGCTCCAAAGATTACACCCGCACCGGAACCTTCACCGAATATTCCGTCAAACGGTGTATTTTCAAGATCTTCGGCAACAATATTATCCGCCTTGATGAATCTTGCAAGTTCTCTTGTTGTAAGAACGATGTCAACATCTGATCCGAAGCCTGCATCATTGACCTGATCTACGCTTCTTTCCCATTTTTTGGCCGTGCAAGGCATGATTGAGATTGAGCATATCTTCGCAGGGTCAATTCCCAGATTCTTTGCAATGAATGTCTTGGACATTGCACCGAACATCTGCTGAGGAGACTTTGCAGTAGATAAATCCTTAATCATGTCAGGATACTGAGTCTTTGCAAATCGTACCCATCCCGGACAGCATGATGTGAACATCGGCCATGTGTATCTGCCTCTGTTTGAAAGTCTCTGAAGAAATTCGCTTCCTTCTTCCATAATTGTAAGGTCAGCTGAATATGTTGTGTCAAACACATAATCAACGCCTATCATCTTGAGCGCTCCAACCAGTTTGCCCATTGTATCATCGTCAGCCTTAAACCCCATTTCATCAGCCCAGGCCGTTCTGACAGCAGGTGCCACCTGAACCATTGTTACAACATCAGGATCTGCAAGAGCTCTTGCAAAATGATGTCTGTCGTCTCTTTCGCTCAGTGCTCCCACCGGACAGTGAGTGATACACTGACCGCAAAGTGCGCAGTCTGTTCCTCTGAGCGTCATTCCCCTGGATGTCCCTATTGTTGTCCTGTAACCTGAACCTATAACATCCCAGATTCCAAGATCCTGAATCTTCTCACATGTCTGAACACATCTCATGCACTTGATACACTTGGATGCATCTCTTACGATAGGAATGTCTGTCTCCCATCTGTTGATTTCAGCTGTGTTTTTGAATTTGTTAACGAACAGTCCCATATCATTTGCAACTTCCCTGAGAGTGCAGTTTTCGCTTCTTACACACTCTGCGCAGTTAACATTATGGTCTGAAAGAAGAAGCTTGGTATTGATTTTCCTTGCCTTTCTTACCTTGGCGGAGTTTGTCAGCACTGACATACCCTCTTCACAAGGTGTGTTGCACGAAGTCGCAAGTTTTTCCTGCCCTTCTATTTCCACCACGCATACTCTGCATGCGCCTATTTCATTAATATCCTTAAGGAAGCAAAGATGAGGAATGTGGATTCCTGTCTTCTTTGCAGCATCCATTATGGTGGTTCCCTTTTCAACGGATATTGCCTGACCGTTAATTGTAATGTTTACCATCTTTCTGTCCTCCCTCCTCTGAACGAGCCGTAGCCGTGATAGTCACAGCGAAGGCATCTTGATGCTTCCTGCATTGCTTCTTCGAGGGTCATGCCCTGTTCAACTTCATCGAAGTCGTTTCCTCTCACCTTGGCGTATCTTTCCTTGAGTTCAACTCTTCCGCAAGGACGATAATCATCAGGTGAAGGATGAGGGATATCAACATCAACACTGATTTCATGATGGAATCCCAGATATTCGTCTATGTTTGCAGCGGCAACCTTGCCGGCAGCTATGGCTTTGATTACTGTAGCAGGACCTGTTACACAGTCTCCTCCCGAGTATATTCCGGAAAGAGCATCAACCTTAGCAGCGTTATCAGTCTTAATATTACCTCTGTATACAGGAATTCCGTATTCTTCAAAGAATGCGCTGTCTGTGGCCTGTCCGATTGCCGATATTATGATATCGCATGGAATCATTTCCTCAGGTTCATTGGCATCAACAGGTCTAGGTCTTCCGGATGAATCTGCTTCTCCTGCTATCTGAGGTTTAACCCATAAAGCTTCAACAAAGCCTTCCTTGCTTGTCTGAATTCTGGCAGGAGCCTTGAGCGTTATCAGGTTGCATCCTTCTGCAACAGATGCGTCAATTTCTTCAGGAAGTGCAGTCATATCCTGTTTTCTTCGTCTATATACAATATTTACATCAACTGCTCCAAGTCTCTTTGCAGTTCTTGCAACGTCCATTGCAACATTGCCTCCGCCGACTACAGCCACAGTCTTCCCTTCGAAATCAGGCATGTATTCGTCACCGATGCCTCTGAGCATCTCAACTGCAGGAACAACGCCCTTTGCAAATTCACCCTCTATTCCAAGGCTCTTGGCATTGTGGGATCCTATTGATATATATGCGGCATCATAATCTTCATGAAGCTTCTTTAAATCTTCAACCGATGAAACATCACTGTCCAGCTGAACTTCAACGCCAGTCGACAGTATTGCATCGATATCCCACTGCAGCCTCTCTCTAGGCAGTCTGTAGTTAGGAATACCATAGCGAAGCATTCCGCCAAGAGTTCCTCTTTTTTCAAACACAGTAACTTTGTGTCCCATAAGCGAAAGGAAATATGCCGCAGTCAGTCCTGAAGGGCCTCCGCCTATAACGGCAATCTTCTTTCCTGTAGCTTCCGCATTTTCCGGTACAGGAACATCTCCGCAGTTATCAACTGCAAATCTCTTAAGACCTCTGATGTTGATAGGTGTATCGATTAAATTTCGTCTGCATCTTGTCTCGCACGGATGCTCACATATGAGTGCACATACAGTAGGGAAAGGATTGTCCCTGCGGATAAGTCTTACCGCGTCTTCATATCTGCCGTCCCTGATAAGTGCCACATATCCCGGAACGTCAACGCCTGCAGGACATTTTGCAACACACGGTACAGGCTGAGCAAGAGGATTTACGCTTTCTGCACATGTATGGTTTTCTATATGTGATATAATGTCCTCCCTGCATCCCTTGATGCCGCGAAGAACCATATCTGCAGCTTCAAACCCTATTGCACAGTCAGCTGTCTCCTTTATGACTTTGGCTGTGCTTTCAAGCATGCTTAGCTGCTCCATTGACGACTCTGTACTCATATCAAGAATATCATCGATTATTATTGAAAGCTGCTTAAGTCCCAGTCTGCACGGGACACATTTTCCGCAGCTCTGTGAATGGGCAATTCTTAAGAATGAACCCATCAGTTCAGTTGGGCACTGTCCGGGAGGACTCGCTATTATACGACGCTCAAGGTCCTTGTAAAGGACATCAAGAGTCTTTCTGGCTGCATCCTCAGATGCCAGATGTAATCTGTTCATAATCTACTCCTTCAATATATTCTTTACTACTTTCTTGCCTTTGGTCACACAGTGTAACCAGTTACACACATGTAAATTGTATCTTAATTAAAACATTATCGCAATAAAATAAGAGCAGTCCGTCGCATATGCGAAGAATTGCCCCATTTTTTACAAAAAATCCGTATCAAGTTGCTATTGAAAATACTAAATTCAGTACTAATGCAATCCGTAATCAGTATTGTCTATACTTCCGAATCATCCATTCACTCCTACCATTTTGTCCTGTCAGCTTCAGCACCCTGTTCCTCAAGCATGTCCGCTATACATTCAGCAAGTTCCTCGCATATGTCTTCGAATCTGCCCGAAAGGGCATCCTCCATGCTGTAGTATTCCTCAATGAGTTCCTCCCTTATTTCATCGAGAACCTCAATGTCATCTCTCCTGAAAACAAGAAAATCATAAATGCTCTCGGATGTGACCTCAAAATATATCTCATCAGGATTCTGATCCATCCACTCTGCTGTTATATATACCTTTTCTCCGTTATCCTGCGCATCGGCCTGTGCAATGCACGAGCACATCTTCACCAGGGATTTTTTCTTTCTGTTTTCTACAAATGCCAATTTAATTCTTCCCTGTTCTCTTTCAGTCAGCTGCGTTTTCATATATTCACCGTTTTAACCCTAACTCCTCCGAAGCCTTCACAAGTTCATCCCTTATTGAAATATGCTGCGGACATGCACTCTCGCATCTGCCGCACCTTATACAGTCAGAAGGCTCTTTCTTTTCTTCATATAACAATTCAAGCTCTTTTTTCTGTCTTTCCCTGCCGCCATACAGCATATAATTGTTGAGAGCGGAAAATGTCTCAGGTATGGCTATATTTTCCGGACATACCTTTACGCAGTAGCAGCACGACGTACACGGCACAGTCTTCTGCTTTGAAAGTTCTTCCATGGCTCTTTTCAGAGCCTCTCTGTGTTTTTGTGACAATCCGTTAAAGTTTCTCATTGCAGATATATTATCCTCAGTCTGCTCTATGCTGCTCATTCCTGAAAGCACGGTCACTACCCCCTCAAGATCAGCTGCAAACCTTACAGCCCATGATGCCGGGGAAGAGTCCTTTTCAACAGATTCGAATATCTTCCTTACACTGACAGGCGGTGTAGCAAGAAGTCCTCCCTTAACAGGTTCCATCACGATAATCTGTTTACCGTGTCTAAGTGCCGTCTCATAGCATGCTCTCGACTGTATTCTGTCGTTTTCCCAGTCTGCATAATTAATCTGAAGCTGCACAAAATCAGCTTCCGGATGTCTGATTAATATCTCATCCAGTTCGTCGGCAGTAGAGTGAAATGAAAAGCCGGCTCTGCGTATTCTGCCTTCATTCTTCATATCCTTAACAAAACTCCAGAGATCAAATCTATCGTAAAGTTCAGTCCTCTCATCTCCAAGATTGTGAAGAAGATAGTAATCGAAATATCCGGCACCTGTTCTCCTGAGCGATTCGTCAAGCTGCTTTACAGCATCTTCCCGCGTGCTGCAGTCAGCCCATGCAGCCATCTTGGATGCCAGCAGATATCTGTCTCTGGGATATCTGTTTACCAGTATCTCCCTTGTTGCATCTTCAGATCCTTCATATACATACGCAGTATCAAAATAGCAGAAACCCGCTTCAATAAAGAGGTCAACCATCTTCTTCGACTGCTCGAGATCTATCGACTTATCCTCGAGCCTTGGAAGCCTCATCAGTCCAAATCCCAATTTTCCTTTACTGTTCATTGGCGCTCTCCTTCTTGTCCTTCCAGAAGTCTATAGGTTCATAGTCCTGAAGCGGCGCAAGGAAGTTTCTTTCTTCAAGTTTCTTCTGGATAATATCAAGAGTTTCTTCATCCGCTGCAGCAACAGTGTGGTAATGATATCCCGATGTTATATTCATAAGAAGGCTGGATTTACCTGTAGCGATATCATCCATAAACCTGTCTATATCCAGTTTGTTCTTAATATCCATCTCAGCCCTTACAGTACCGTATACGCGATGAAATACGAACACATCACATATGCGGCCGCCGTAATCAACTATAAGGGAAAGCTCTTCTATCACCTGTTCATCAGAATGCTGCATCTTAAACACTCTTCTGCATTCTTTGTTGCTCATAAGCACATAACCCAGGTTTGTAGAGATAATATCGTTTCCGTTAGCGCGAAGAAGCGCTATATCCTGAACAATCACCTGTCTGCTTACTTCCAGTCTTCCTGCAAGCGTTTTCCCCGAAACAGCTGTCTGGCTTTCCTGCAGTATTGTAAGAAGTTTCTCTCTTCTGTCGTTTCCATTCATCTTAATCCATGCTCCTTGTCTTTTGTATACACCTTAATTTTATCTCGATTCTCTCCACGAGTAAAGAAAAAATTAACATATGTAAAGACACTTGTATATTATTGTCCGCATAATGTATAAAACCGGAACAATCCTGTCCTGGTCGCGTACTATTCTTCAGGCCATATAATTCTCTGCTCATGCGGAACTTTCTCGAGTTCATCATTCCATCTTTCCGGAATAATCTCCTCAATTGTCACCGCAAAATATTTCCTGTCCATGTTCATCTCACGTGCCAGAAAATCTCTTGTTTTCTCTGCAAGTTCCCTCTTGACATCATCCGGTCGTCCGGGCCACATTTTAAGATTTATCCACGGCATCTTCTTCACCTGCTTTCAAGGTATTCTCTCCTTCCTGTCTCATAGAGGTTGTTTCCGCAGCAGTCAATTATGACTACAAGAGGCATGTCCTCTACATACAGTTTTCTCAGAGCCTCGGCGCCAAGGTCTTCGTATGCTATAAGTTCTGAGCTTTTTATGCATTTTGCAAGAAGGGCTCCGGCACCGCCTACTGCTCCGAAATAGACTCCGCAGTGTTCCTTCATTGCTTCTATAACTTCAGGAAGTCTCGCTCCCTTTCCTATCATGCCACGCGCCCCTGCAGCCATCATGGCGGGTGCGTATGCATCCATCCTTCCGCTAGTTGTCGGCCCTGCAGATCCTATTACTTGTCCCGGTTTTGCAGGTGATGGTCCCACGTAATATATTGTGGCATTTTCGGGATCAAAAGGAAGAGGCTCTCCCTTTGCAAGAGATTCACACATCCTTTTGTGGCCTGCATCCCTTGATGTATATACTGTTCCCGTTACAAGAACGCTGTCCCCGGCTCTGAGAGTCTTTGCAAGTTCCTTTGTCAGAGGCAGTTTTATCTTTCTTTTTTCCATTTAAATCACCTCCGATTTGTGACGTGTAACATGACAGCTTATATTAACTGCACACGGCATGCCTGCAATATGTGTGGGAAGAGTCTCAATATTGAGTCCTATTGCTGTCGTTCTTCCTCCAAAACCCTGCGGGCCTATGCCAAGCCTGTTGATTCTGTCCAGAAGTTCAACTTCAAGTTCCGCATAATACGGATCGCTGTTTCTGACATTTACAGGTCTCATCAGAGCCTTCTTGGCAGCAAGCGCACACTTATCAAAGGTTCCTCCTATCCCGACTCCCACAACCATTGGAGGACATGGGTTTGGCCCTGCTGTCTCGACAGTTTCAACTATGAAGTCCTTTATTCCCTCAATTCCCGCAGAAGGCTTGAGCATTGCAATACGGCTCATATTCTCACTTCCAAAACCCTTAGGGCCCACTGTTATCTTCACTTCATCTCCCGGCACTATCTCCATCGTAATCATAGCCGGAGTATTATCCCCTGTGTTTCCCCTTCTGACCGGATCGGCCACTACTGATTTTCTCAGGTATCCGTTTCCATATCCCCTTCTTACACCTTCGTTGCAGGCCTCGGTCAGATCTCCACCGGTAAAATGAACATCCTGTCCTATTTCAAGAAACACGCATGCCATTCCACAGTCCTGACAGACAGGCACATTCTCCTCATCTGCAATGTGGCAGTTTTCAGTTATGTTGTCAAGTATTCCGCATGCAATCGGCCAGTCTTCTTCCCTGCGGAAGTTTTCCAGCGCCTCTTTTATGTCCCCGGGAAGTCTGCAGTTTGCCTCTATGCAGAGTTTCTCTATTGTATCTGTTATTAGTTTTACGTCTATTTCCCTCATATCCGTCTCCTTTAAAAAGGAACTGATAAACAGTTCCTAATCTAATGCATTCGCAGTTATAATCCATGGTGAAGGCTGAGGTTCAAACGCATTCTTTGAATCAAGCCTTGTTACTGATATCTGAATAATCTCAATATTTCTCATTCCCTGTTTCTCAAGTATCCCCCGTATATTTCCTGCTACAGTAATGTCAAGAGTATATATTACCACCTGTGCCTTCGGATTTCTCTTGAGAAGGAATTCCAGTTCCTGTTCCATTGTTGCCGATGCCACAAGGAATATGACTGCCGGTGCAGGAAGCCCCTTAAACGTATCAGAATCAACATGATCTCTTATGGCAATATTCTTCAGATCGAAGAAATCAACATGTTCCTCGATTCTGTCTCTTTCCCTTCCGGAGTATTCGACAGCTATTACAGTTCCCTCGCTTGCGGCAAATGCAGCTTCTATTGCAAGGCTCTCTCCTCCTATAACGCAGACTGTGTCCTCTCTTGCAATATTCAGTTTGGAAAGGATAACCGAACGTATCTCACTTCCTGCGCCCCTGTTCGATGAGCCTGTCGAATCAAGTCCTGTCTTTGAGACATTTCTTGCAGTCTCGTTTACAACGAGCATTCCTGCATTTGCGTTTATGCCTCTGTTTATCATATCGCGCACCTTGTCATGTTTGATAGGTCCAGAAGGCTCTGACCCCTCGTTATACCACACCTCGCATTCACCAAGACCTGCACTCCACATATGATAGAAAATCTCAGAATCTCCCGCTTCCATGAATGCCATAACAGCCTTGTTAGATTCAACGGCAGGTATGAGATTCTTGTCCTTCTTTGTTACATCCATCATCTTGATTTTCTCAAGTGCAACAGGCGTATTGTCCGCAAAGTATTTAAGCCATGCAAGAATTATCTCATTTGTGAAAATGTTTTCGTCTCTCATGTTATCCTCCGTTTAATTAATCCTTCACTTCATAATCAGCGTCATGCGCTCTTGCTCTCATGTCATCGAACTCTCTTTGTCTTTCAAAATTTATCTGAGCCTCACTCGGCATGAGAACGGCAGAAGCGATATAAAGGAGTATTCCGCTGCCTCCAAGCAGACAGAACACCACAAAAGCAATCCTTATAACTGTCGAATCGATACCCAGTCTCTCTCCTATTCCTCCGCACACTCCGAATATCATTCTGTCTGCTGATGATTTATGAAGTCTTTTCTTTTCCATACTAATCTCCTTTCATTTTACCACATTACCCATATTTAGAATATACAATATGCATTTTCTGTTTACAATAGTAAAACGCGCGCAATAAACTTCCCTATTTTTCCCTGAAAAAGCAAAAACCCCGGATCCAGTTATCCGGGGTGTGTATGTGCCGCAATTATTCTGCAACGTAAGGTAATAAAGCTACGATTCTTGCTCTCTTAACAGCCTTAGTAACCTCTCTCTGGTGCATTGCGCATGTTCCAGTGATTCTCTTAGGAAGAATCTTGCCTCTTTCTGTTACATACTTCTTAAGCTTGTCAACATCCTTGTAATCGATTGTTTCAGCCTTATCTGCACAGAACTGGCAAACCTTTTTTCTTCTCATTCCGTTGCCGCGTCTTCTGTTTTCCATCATGGTTATACTCCTTTCCTTTCGAATTAGAACGGTACATCATCGTCCATAGCATCAAAACCAGCAGGTGGTTCAGGAGAAGGCACTCCCATTCCGCCATCAAATCTGTCTGCTTCCGAACGAGTTCCATTACCATTTGCTGAGCCTAAGAACTCAACTCTGTCAGCAACCACGTCTGTAGTATAAACTGTCTGACCGTCTTTGTTCTGGTAACTGCCTGTCTGGATTCTTCCCTGAACAGCCACCTGTCTGCCCTTACTCATGTAGCGTTCAACAAGTTCAGCGGTCTTTCCGAAACATGTAATTCTGATGAAGTCCGCCTTCTTCTCCTCCCCTGATCTTACGGGTCTGTCAACAGCAAGCGAGAAAGTGGCTACTGCCATCTGGCTTGTTGTATATCTAACCTCAGGATCTCTGGTGAGTCTTCCGATTAATACTACACTATTCATTATGGGCTCCCTTCTTATTTCACGTCCTTGTTGATAATCATATGTCTGATTACCGCGTCAGAAATCTTTAATCTTCTGTCAAGTTCCTTAGGTAACTCAGGGCTGGCCTGGAATGTTACTACCACGTAGTATCCTTCGTTCTTCTTCTGGATAGGGTACGCAAGCTTTCTAAGTCCCCATTCGTCTACTTCTCCAACTGTTCCGTCTGCTTCAATGATGCCCTTTACAGCTTCAACTGTTGCAGCCTTCTTCTCGTCTTCTAAAGTAGGATCGATAACGAACATAAGCTCATAGTTTGTCATGTCTTTCACCTCCTCATGGACTTTTACGGTGCCGGGTCTGGATGCATAATGCAGTACACTCGTGTGCACTCCCGACACAAGGAAATATTATCTGTGTGCAAAATCACACACTTACTAAATATATCATTATTGTATATATAATTCAAGCATTTTATTCAAGCATTTCAAGATATTTTTCCAGTTCCTGAACATATTCGCCGTACTGCGCCCAGTTTCCGCTTCTGCTCGCTTTCTGCGCCTTGTCGAATATATCCTGAGCTTTTGATATTATCTCACTCCTTGAAAGAGTCTTATCATCCCCTGCAGATCCTGAAGAAGCAGCTGTGCCGCTTTCGCCGAACATTGTCTCAAGCGCTTCCGCAAGGGTGGATTCATATGCTATCTTGTCCCCGAATACGACTATTACTTTCTTTACTTCAGGAATACTTGAATTCTTGGCTTCAAGGTATACAGGCTCAATGTAAAGAATAGACTCCTCGATAGGTATTACGAACAGATTTCCTCTGCTGTATGATGTTCCGTTTGAAGTCCACAGACTGAAGTCCTGTGAAATTTCGGTATTCTGGTCTATGAGCGCCTCAACCTGCATCGGTCCGTATACAACCTTGCTCTTAGGGAACTGGTAAAGAACCAGTTTGCCGTAATTGCTGCCGTCGTTTCTTGCAACAAGAAGCGATGTCATATTCTTCTTGTTCATCGGAGTGTATGGTATCGAGTTTACAAACTCGGCATTCTTTTCGCCCGGAAGTTTAAGGATATAGTAGTTCGGCTCCATGGCCTTCTCTTCTGTTCCATAGATTTCGTTGGCTACAGACCACAGGTCTTCGTTCTGATAGAACACATTAACATCTGTCATATGATATCTTGCGTATACAGCTGCCTGTATATCAAACAGCGTGTTCGGATATCGAAGATGTGATACTAATTCTTCATCCATCCCTGAAAGATTCTTGAAAAGCTTAGGATATATCTTCTGAAGAGTCTGTGCAATAGGGTCTGTTTCATCAACAATATAGTAGTTTACATCTCCATTGTATGCATCTATTACAACCTTGACCGAATTTCTGATGTAATTTGTTCCCGTTTCCTGATGGTAAGGTTCAGAATACGGATAACTTGATGATGTTGTATATGCATCGATTATCCAGTAAAGTCCGCCGCCTGCTGTCACCATATATGGATCCTTGTCATATGCAAGATACGGCATTATCTTCTTCACTCTGTCTTCGATATTTCTGTTGATTACTATCTTTGAATCAGATGTTATGTTGGATGAAACAAGCAGTTTGAGCGATCTTTCACGGATTGCAAACAGTATTCTGTTCGGCAGATTCATTCTGATTCCGGCACTTCCTCCGTATGTGGTGTACTGGTTTGAATCTCCGTCAGGATAGTCAAATTCCTTTTCGTCCGTATTTACAAGTATCCAGTCATTTGTAAGTTCTCCAAAATATACCGCAGGATTTGTAACATTAATCGATTCGGTATCTGATTCAGGCGGAATGTTTCCGACAAGAACGTCAGCCTGTCCGGATGATGTCACCTTGTCCACTCTCGAAAGAGCTATACCATAACCGTGCGTATACTTAAGGTGTGTGTTGACGAATGTGGAAGAGATTACCTCTTCGTTGATTTCTCTTGCCGACAGGAATGTCTGTGTGTATTCCCCGTCAATCATATATCTGTCGACATCAACATCATTGAAGTCGTAGTACTGCCTTATTGACTGTGTCTGATTGTACAGTTTCTTTGTCGGCGAATAGTCATTGATACGAATATTTGATATTGTCTCAGGATTGTTTGCTATATCCTCTCCGTCAAGACTGCTGCTTGCTGCGAATTTCTTTGTTTCAACATTATCAAGTCCGTATGCATGCTGAGTATATTCGATGTTGTATTCAAGATACTGACTTTCCTTGTTCAGTTCGTCAGGTGATACGACGTAGTTCTGTACTATCAGGCTTATGCCTTCGCCTGCTCCGAACACAACCAGCATTATGAGAGGAAGAATAAACATAGGGAACAGATTTCTCTTCTTGACTCCTATGATGTATGTGATTATTGCGATTACGGAAAGTCCTATTAAAGCTCTGTACATCCACAGACTGACTGTCACATCTGTAAAGCCTGCACCGTACACAGCACCTGTATGAGCCTGCAGTATGCTGAACTGCTTGATATAGAAATGGAATCCTACAAGCAGGAACATTAGCACTCCTACTGTAACAAACTGATTTGCGGAAGTTCCGATGATGTTGTCGAAGATAAGCCCGCCGTCTTTTCTTGTCTCTTCTTTATTCTTTGCTTTTTCTTTTCTCTTTGCCTCTTTGCGGAGTTCAGTATCTTCTTCTTTTCTGCGTTCCTCCCTTATGAAATCGGAAAACGATCCAAACGCTTCCGAATATGATGAGTCGTCTGCTTCTGCATCAAGCACAGATACCGGCTCTTCTTCTTCGTATTCCTCTGCCTCCTCGTCTGAAATATATTCGTCATAAACATTGTGAGGAGGAACTTCCGGCTCCTCTTCGTCTGCCGGATCTGCAGCTCTTACCGTTCCCTTTACCATAGCCATGTACATCACAGTTATAACTGCGAGAATTGCAAGACCTGCAATCAGAATATTGTTGGCTTCCTTGATAAACGGAAGCTTAAATACATACAGCGATATGTCATTGGAAAACAGCGGGTCTGACAGTCCGAATCCGGAACTGTTCAGAAATTCCAGGAGTTTCTGCCAGAGTTCTTTTGCGCTGAAATATGCTCCTGCTCCTGCAAGAGTCACTGCAAAGATAATCTCCATTCCGACAAGTCTCCTGTTGTTGAATTCTCCCTGTGCCGGATTTACTCTGAGATATGACCTTTTTACTGTTTTTAAATATCCGAATGTGATTAATCCCACAGCTATAAATATCGGGATACCTATCTCAAGCTGTGTTATGAGTTTTCTGAAGAAAACGCTTACGTATCCCAGTTCCCTGAACCACAGATAGTCTGTTATAAACCCTGCAAGGGCCCAGATTAATATAATTACAAGTATGATTGCAGTTAAGACTATCGTGCCTTTTTTATTAATCTTCTTTTTGGGTATACTGATTTTTTTATTCCTTAGTCTATCCAAACCAAACCTCCACAATATGCTAGTTGAGCATTACAAAGCCTCCCGAAACAGCATCAAACAGCACATGGAAGACCTCATTTTCCTCATTGATACATTGTACCACATAAAACGGCTTATATATCAGATCAGACTGAAGATAATTTATCTCGGGATTATGCCACATTCTCTTTTCACGCAGTATTTCTCCGAATATGTACGAAGGCGCCTTGTCTATAAGTTCCTGCCTGTCCACCTTGAGCGGCATTACAAGAGTATCGTCAACCTCCATCATATTGAACTCTCCCCTTGATTTCGCGATTGCATATTCACCCTTCACCAGATCTGCAAGGCACAGGCATTTTGCATTGTTCTTTGATAATCTGCCCTTGTATTCAATTGCAAATTCTATGAGTTCATAAGGATAGAAAATAGCCTCCATGTTATCGATTTTAATCTTTCCCTTTGACTTCTTCATCAGATGCTTGTAGGCTTCATCCATCTTAAAACCGTTCTTTAATACCTTAATCTCCATTTAGTCTCTCCAATCTAGCAAACAAGGGCACCGTCCTCAGACAGTGCCCGGTTTATCGAGAATATATTTACCTTTATACCGGCATGAATCCTCTTTCTTCCATGTAATCGCTTTCCTTTAAGAAGCTGATTACTCCGCTTGTTTCAGGAGCAAGTTCCTTGAAATCTGCAGTTGCAAATCCAGCAGGAATCTTAGTCTTGCAAGCAGCTCTATCCATAGCATCCTGGATTTCCTGTGCAGGTGGTTTACCGATTAATGAACCGATAATAAATACTACAGCAGAAATTACTACTCCGGCGAAGAATGTATGGATACCTAATGTAGTTGCAAGTCCTGCAACTTCCCAAACGATTGATACAATAGTACCAACAATCATTGAAGCTACGCATCCTGTAGTGTTTGCTCTCTTCCACCAAACTGCTGCAACATATGAAGGTAAGAATGCTGAGCCGAGTGTACTGAATGAGAATACAACAATCTGGAATACTCCAGGAGGCTGAATAAGTGCTACAAGTACTGATACAACACCAACTACAAGTACGCAGATCTTTGATACGTTCATAAGCTGAGCATCTGTAGCATCCTTGTTGATGTATCTCTGGTAAATGTCACGACCAAGCATTGTTCCCATAAGCATAAGCTGAGCATCAGCTGTACTCATGATAGCTGACATAATCGCTACAAGTACGATAGCAGCAAGCACTCTTGGAAGAAGCTCATATGCAAGAGTAAGTACTACCATTTCAGGGTCATCAATGTTTGGAAGCATGATGATTCCCATAAGTCCGATGATGTATGGAACGAAGATGAATAACTGGTTGTAAACTGTAGCGATTACAACTGTATTCTTAGCTACATTTGGATGTTCCATAGCCATGTGTCTGATAACTACATGAGGAAGTCCCATGTAACCGATAAGGTATATACCTACAGCGCCGGCAACTACTCCCCACTGTCCTTCATACATATTCTGATAACCCCACATGCCTGTATAAGTAGGATCGATTGCAGTTAATGCTTCATTCAGTCCAGTAAGTCCGCCAACCTGGCCCCATGAAAGAACGAAAATAACTACCATTGCAAGTACCATGACGATTCCCTGAATGAAGTCGGTCCATGCTACTGCAAGATATCCGCCTGCGAATGTATAGAATACGATAACGCCTGCACCAACGATGATAGCTGCTGGAAGAGGAATGTGTAACAGAGCGTGCATTGTCTTACCTGCTGATAAGAACTGAGCAAGTACATATCCGTATACGAAACAAACTGCGATAGCTGCTGCGATAGCTCTTGTAACCTTTCCAGGATATCTGGCTTCGATATATTCGATCGGTGAAAGACATCCTAAGATGTAGGATAATCTTCTCATTCTCTTACCGAGGATACCAACGTTGAAGATAGCTCCACCGCCGTCTCCTACGGCATACCATAATGTAAAATAACCTTCCTTGTATGACTGTGCAGGACCACCCATGAACATGTAACCTGACATGGAAGTGGACTGTAATGTAAGGGCTGTAAGCACAGGACCCATTGCACGTCCTCCAAGTAAGTAGTCTTCTGAATCCTTAGTTTTCTTTGACCAGTAAACACCGATACCAATCATACCAATAAGGTAAATACCTAATACTATATACTCAGTCATTCAGTGTCACCTCCTGCTGCCTTTGAAGCCTGCCATTCTTCATAGGCTTTTTCCCAGGCTTCTTCTTTCTTGTCGTTTCTTGCCATTACGAAATACATAATGATTGAAATGATTATGTAAGTAACAGGCCATGAAAGGAACGAAAAGAAAACAAGTGGCTGTAATCCAAGTATCATTGAACACACCATCCTTTCATAATATATTAATTAGACAATAGCATTTGACTCGCGCAAGTCACCTTTAATTCTACACAAATTCATCACATTTTATCGATTTTTACCCTCATTTGAGTCAAATTTTAATCTCTTTTAAACCAATGTACCATTTTTATCACATTTAGCAGGCAAATCTGTTATTTCATGATACTATTTTGCTGTTTTGTATACATTACACAAGCATATAGTCAGATAATTTGGAGTATTCATGAAATATATGGTCATTTTACTCCAGACGTGGTAGAATATAACATATTAAAACAAAGGGAGGATTATATTATGGCATTCTTGGACAAGGTAACAGAAATTGCCGGCAAGGCTGTTGACAAGGGAAATGAGGTAGTTGAAATCACAAAGCTCAAATCAAAGATTTCATCCTGTGAAAAGGACATTTCTTCACTCAAGGAGGATATCGCAGATTACATCATCGGCAAAATCGAAAGCGGAGAAATTACAGATGTGCAGCTTACATCGCTTTCAGAACAGATAAACGGCAAGCTTGCTGAGATTGAAGACTACGATGCTCAGATAGCTCAGATAAAGGCATAACACGGAAAGGGGCCGCAAAGGTCCCTGTTTTTTAGATTATGATAATATTTATATCAGTACTGATACTTATCGCAGCTGTTTTGTCTCTGTCCCGGATATGCTTCAGAATGGCTTTCAGTGCAGATGACAGCATAAGAAATGTTCACAGACGAATACCGTCTCGCGAGCAGTATCAGAAATACAGAGAAACAACCCTCAGATATATTGATGAACTTGAAAGTCTCCCCTGTGAGTCTGTTTCTGTCATATCCTGCGACGGACTGAAACTTACCGGAAGATACTACGAAGGAGACGACAGTCTGCCCCTTGCAGTCTGCATCCACGGATACAAAAGTACAGGCATCAGGGATTTTTGTGCCGGTTTCAGGATTCTCAGAAAACACGGTTTTCCTGTTCTTCTTGCAGATCAGAGAGGTCACGGGGACAGTGAAGGCACCACCATATGTTTTGGAATTCGCGAGTATAACGATGTATGTACATGGGCCAACATGTTCAGTAACCGTGAGATAGTACTGTTCGGTGTCTCCATGGGAGCATCATCTGTTCTTATGGCTGCTGACCGGCTTCCGTCAAATGTAAGATGTATAATAGCGGATTCTCCTTATGACAGTGCTGCAGAAATTATTGCGAAGGTTGCAAAAGACAGGAAACTTCCTGCCGGTATTCTCATGCCTTTTATCGCTCTTGCAGCAAGGCTTTACGGCGGATTCTCGATATATGAAAAAACAGCCTCCGAGGCTGTATCTTCTTCAGACATTCCTGTGCTTATCATCCACGGACAAAGAGATGCATTTGTTCCTTCATATATGAGCAAAAACATTCCGGGTAAACATATCATTTTCAGTGATGCAGATCACTGCATGAGCTGCATGGTTCACCCTGAAGAGTACGATAAACAGATTATGGATTTTATAGGAACAAAAAGCTAAAAGAGCGGATATGCGCTCTTTATTAAACTCCTTCTGTTTCAACCATATCCTTAAGACGGTTGATGTGCAGCGCTGCCGCTTCCCTTGCTCTTTCGGCATCGCCCGATGCAACTGCTTCAAATATTTCATGATGTTCTGCAGGCATTTGCTCCGCTCTCTTGAAATCGCTGTAGTAAAGATATCTGAATCTGAGAACCAGCTCCTGAAGCTGCTCAACCATATGAACCAGAATGTCATTATCGCAGCATTCAACTATAAGGTGATGGAACTTGGTATCGTAGCTGATCATGTCCTCGTATACACCTTCTTCTACAGCCTCGTTGAATGCAAGTGCATAATCGCGAAGCTGTTCTTTCTGTTCATCGTTTATCCTCTGTGCACAGTAATACGCGGCAAGACCCTCCATGCTCTGTCTTACTTCTAGTATATCAACCATATCCTTAACTGATAGTTCAGATGCATAAGCTCCTCTTCTCGGTTCAATCTTGACCAGTCCTTCCTTCTCAAGCTTGCGGATTGCCTCTCTGACAGGTGTTCTGCTTACGCCCAGAACTTCTGCAAGTTCAACTTCCATCATTCTTGTACCCGGCTTGATATCACCTTTAAGAATCTGAGCCTTAAGCTCCTCGTATACGATTTCCCTCAATGGTCTGTGATTCTGAATATCAAAATTTATCATTCTGCGCCTTTCCATTAATTATACAAGACCGGTGAGATATGTCTCACTGTTCGTTTTCTTTAAAAAATCACTTAACAAATCTGCCTCTTCTTCATCTGTTACGATGGCAAAAACCGTAGGTCCGCTGCCGCTCATGACAGGTCTTACAGATTCGTTCAGCTCCGTAAATTTATCCATTGTTTCTTTAACAACATTGTACATTTTTAATGTATAGTTTTCAAGGACATTTATCATGTTTTGCTTTATATAGTGAGTGTCTCTGTCCTCAATCGCCTCAATGAGACGCTCGATATCAGGTCGTGCAGCAATAACAGCATTGTCTATCCCCTGATAGACTTCTTTTGTTGATACTCCTACAGGAGGTTTTGACAAAACTATTCGCGTACCCGCAAGAGAAGGCAGCGGAATAAGACGGCTCCCGTCATATATTGCTCTTGCACATGTAAATCCTCCGTCTTTCATATCGTTGAGAGAAGCGCATCCTGCAACAGAAAACGGAACATCAGCTCCAGTCTTTCTGCCGATTCTCATCAGTTTATCAAGATCAAGTCCGGTCCCCCACAGTCTGTCAAGGGCAAGTATCACAGCAGCGCTGTCTGCACTTCCTCCCGCAAGTCCTGCTGCTGCCGGTATTCTCTTAACAATCTCTATGTCTATACGTCCCGAAACATTTCTCCCTTCTGCCATTGCAAGTGCCGCCCTGTACGCGATATTATCCTCACCGGCAGGAATATCATCTCTGTCTGCAGATACCGACACTCTTAATTCACCCGAATCATCCGGTTTCCATGATACTTTAACATCGTCGTGCAGACCTGTCATATGCATTATCATATCAAGTTCATGATATCCGTTTTCTAAAATACCCAGAACATCTATTGACAGGTTGACTTTTGCATATCCTTTTACCACTATAGAATCCATGTTTTTCTCCAGTCAGAAAACGGGTGCTGTGCACCCGTTTTTAATAAATACTATTTCTTTTTCTTCTTTCCGTTCTTAGGGTTTGTTGTTCCTTTTGCCCTTCTTTCAGCCTCTTCTCTGGCCTTCTGCTCAGCCAGTGCCTTCCGGCCTGACTTGTATTCGCTGCCTGCTTCGGATATCGGCCTAGGTCTTGAAACATGCTTTCTTGAAGCAGCTGCAAGGGCTGCTTCCTCAGCGGCTCTCCGCTCCTCTTCCTCAGCAAGTTCAGCCTCATATGCAGCTCTTCTCTTCGCTTCCTTTTCCTCGTACTTTGCTTTTTCTTTCTCAGCCTTTGCAACTATTTCCTCTACAGACTTCCCTGTCTTCTTGGCTTCCTTGTAGGGATTTACAGGAGCAGGAGCTTCATTTTTGTGTTTTTCCTCTTCGGCCTTCTTAGTGCTTCTTATTGTTGCACCAACCATTACAAGCATCATAACAACCATCATCGCCATATTAACAGCCTGCGAACGCTTCTGGTTGAGTGTTCTGAATGTTATAACACTATCAGAAAGCGCCTTGTCTGATAACGTATTGCCCGATGCAGATACAAGTTTGTCACTTATTGTGAGGGTGTATTCACTGTCTGCCTTAACCTTGTATTCTGATGTTGTGTCTTCGAGAACAAGAACCTGGTTTTCACTGCCCTTCTTGCTGTTGAACACTACAAGAATAGGAACCTCTTTGCCTTTTTCATCTGTTATAGTAAAGCACTTTTCATTCTGCTTGTTGTATTTCTCCGAATACATAGGTTCTGTAAAGTAAAGCTTTACTCCAAGGTTTTCTATTGCTGTCCCGGTTTCTCCGTTCTTGGGACTGGATTTTTCTATTTCCAGTGTTCCGGCAAAACACACTGAAGATGACATCATCACAATCAGCATGCACGCAGCTAGCATGGCACCTATTCTTTTAATCATTTCTGTCTTTCCTCCGCCTTGTTTATTCTGATGTTATAAAAGAAGTCCTTCATTATGCCGGAGCATTCATCCGCCATAATTCCGGTATGAATTTCAACCTGATGGTTAAGAGCATCGCACTGAAGGATGTTCATAACCGAACCGCATGCTCCCGCCTTGGGATCCATGCTCCCGATATATACACTTTCCAGCCTGGACCAGACCATCGCACCAGCACACATGCTGCACGGTTCGATTGTCACGTACATTGAGCATCCCGGAAGCTTCCATCCTCCAAGTTCTGCAGCAGCCTCTCTGATGGCAAGCATCTCGGCATGTGCTGTAGGATCACCCAGCTCTATGGTTCTGTTGTGCGCCCTTGAGATAATCTCATCATCCCTGACAATTACAGCTCCTATCGGAACTTCTCCCTTGTTATAGGCCTTTTTTGCCTCGTTTAAGGCTTCTTTCATAAACCTGTTCATACACCATAATATAATATCATGTTTGTATTTCAAGTTCAACAATTATTTAAACGGTCTCGTCTCGGCATAAAGCCACTCTGCTTCCTCCTGTTCCAGGTGAGGCGATATGGTCTTATACACCTTTTCATGATATTCATTAAGTGCCTTTTTCTGTTTTTCTGTGAGCATTTCAGGGATTACTGCAGCTCTTTCAAACGGTACCAGCGTCAGTGTTTCAAATGATACAAATCCGTTATCTTCATGGGCACAGATGAGGTTTTCAAGCCTTATTCCGAACTTACCCTCAAGATATACTCCCGGTTCATCTGAAGTGATCATACCCTCCTCAAACGGTGTATCCGCATTCTTAAGTCTTATTGCGTTGGGTCCTTCATGAACATTAAGAAGATATCCGACTCCGTGACCTGTTCCGTGCCTGTAGTCAAGGTCCATTTCCCACAGCGGGCTTCTTGCCAGATAATCGATATTGCTGCCGCTGCATCCTTTTTTGAACCGTGCGGATGCAATGTTCAGATTCCCTGCCAAAACTGCTGTATAGCACCTTTTTTCCTCTTCAGTGAGCATTCCCCGTGTTATTGTTCTGGTAACATCTGTAGTTCCCTGAAGATAATGTCCGCCCGTATCCATAAGAATAAATCCATCGTCTGCAAGAAGTCTGTCTGTTTCAGGCACAGCCTCATAATGCACTATGGCCCCATGGTCACCCGAAGCTATTATGGGAGCAAAGCTCTGTCCCAGATAATCCCCGCCTTCACATCTCAGCGATTCCAGCAGTGCTGCCGCGGACATCTCTGTTTCGCCTTCTGAATGCTTTATTCTGTATATGAATCTGGTAAGTGCCAATCCATCCTTGATATGGGCCTCTCTTTCATTTCTGACTTCCGTTTCGTTCTTGCACGCCTTCATAATCGAAGAAGGCAAACCGGCCTGATGTATACTTCCTATAACCGAAAGCAGAGCCATATTGCAGCAGTTTTTATCCAGCATCACAGGTTCCTCTGTCTTTTCCATATCAGTATATATATCATCGTATCTTCTGATATATACTCCGTCGCGTGCCAGCTCTTTCTCAATCTCTTCAGAAACTTTATCCGGTTCTATGTAAAGCAGAGCTTCACACCTCTTAATGAGAAGATAGGAAAGGGCAGTAGGATTGTATTCTATGTCACCGCCTCTCATGTTGAGAATCCATGCAATATCGTCAAGTGTTGTTACAAGATGAAGATCTGTCTGCATTTTCTCCCTTATACGGGCAAGTTTTTCTCTTCTGCTCATGCCGGTATATTTCTCATCAAGAAGCCAGACAGGCTCTTTGGGCATTCCGGGTCTGTCTTTCCATATTTCATCCACAAGATCGCAGCTGTCGCACACAGGATTGTCGGGAAGCGCCTGCCTGAGTTTCATTCCGAATCTGCCGTTTACTGTTCTTCCGTCATAACCTATTGTCATATGGCTATCCAGCACGCGTTTGAGATAATCAGGTATTGACAAAACTCCCTGTTCACCTTCACGGAACAGTCTGATTCCGCTTCCTTCAAGCTGCTTCTCAGCCTGAAGAAAATATCTCCCGTCTGTCCAAAGACCTGCATCATTTTCTGTAACAACCATGCTTCCTGCGGAACCATCGAACCCAGACATGAATTCTCTGGCCTTAAAGTATTCTCCCACGTATTCAGATCCGTGGAAGTCATCTGTGAGAATAATATAGGCATCTATATTATTCTTTTTCATAAGTTTTCTCAATTCTCCGATTTTATCCATAGTTTTCTCTGTGCGAAGACCTCCATACACTGTATGGAGGCCTGATATTACCTTTCTTCTCTGAAATATGAAAGCCCCAGTGCTTCCGGAGGCTGATTCTCCTTTTTCTTTCTCATGCTCACTGCAACAAGTACAATTATTGTAACAATATACGGAAGCATCTTAAATAGTTCCTGCGAACTTCTTGTCAGTCCGCTGATATAGAAGAACGCCCAGTAAAGTATACCAAACAGATATGAACCCCATATTGTATTATATGGTTTCCATGTTGCAAATATTACAAGTGCAACCGCAAGCCATCCGAGAGCTTCAATTGTTCCGTCATTGGCCCATGTTCCTTTTGTATAGTCCATAACATAGAACAGCCCGCCGAATCCTGATATTGCTGCTCCGAAGCATGTTGCAAGATACTTGTATTTTGTGACGTTGATTCCTGCCGCATCAGCCGCCCCCGGATTTTCTCCCACGGCGCCAAGTGCAAGCCCCTGTCTTGTTCTCTTAAGATATATTGAAAGAAGAACTGCAGATGCTATGGCAATATATACAAGAAATCCGTAGCTGAAGAACATCTGCCCGATTCCGCCGCCTATACTTTTCAGTCCGGGGATTCCATGTCTGAACGCAGAACTTGTTGCAGATACTGATATCTGCCCTACACCTCCGGCGAGCTTGTTGAGTGAACCTCCGAAGAAATTGGCTACACCCGAACCGAATATTGTGAGGGTGAGTCCCGTCACATTCTGGTTCGCTCTGAGTGTGATTGTCAGAAACGAAAAGATAAGTCCTCCCAGGAATGAAACCGCAAAGCAGCATAACACCGCTATTATTACGCATACCAGCCTGTTTGGCTCATCCACTGAACTCTCATAAAAGAATGCTCCGACAAGACCTGCTATACCGCCTAAATACATGATGCCCGGAACGCCCAGATTAAGGCTCCCTGATTTTTCGGCAATTATTTCACCGATAGCTCCGAACATTATAACTGTTCCAAACACTACCGCTGCGTTGAATAAAGAAATTATTGCATCCATATTCTATTCCTCCTTCTGCTTTCCGGAGAATGTCAGCTTATAGTTTATAAAGAATTCACATCCGATGATAAAGAACAGGATAATGCCTGTTATCATCTGGGATGCATAGTCGTTAAGGTTGAACTGAGATGCTATTTCTACTGCTCCATTGTTAAGGAATACCAGAAGAAGTGAAATTGCAACCATACCTATTGTGTTGAACTTTGCAAGCCATGCAACGATGATAGCTGTAAATCCTCTGCCGTCTCCGATAGCAGTTGAGATTGTATGACTTGATGCACTTACACAAAGAAATCCTGTAAGACCGCAGATTGCACCTGAAATTATCATCGTACGGATTATAACTTTTGATACGCTGATTCCTGCGTATCTTGCCGTATTTTCAGAATCTCCCACTACTGCAATCTCATATCCCTGCTTGCTTCTCTTCATATAGACAAACATTGCAACAGCGATCAGAAGTACAATAACCACTGTAATCAGCGGTGCAGCCCCCTGTATTTCCGGCATCCATCCCTGTCTTCCCTGTGCGTTAATAATTCCTACTGTGTTTGAACCGTAAGGGTTCTCCCATTTTGACACACAAAATGCAGTAAGCTGTATTGCAACGTAGTTCATCATCAGTGTGAAAAGAACTTCATTGGTATTGAACTTCGCCTTGAAAAACGCAGGAATTAGACCCCATACAGCTCCTGCAACCATGCTTGCCGCAATCATGCATATGAACAGAACAGGTGCAGGAAGGTCTGTAAGATAAAGCATTACTGCTGCTGTTGCACATCCTCCCATAAGCAGCTGCCCTTCTCCGCCAAGATTCCAGAATTTCATCTTGAACACCGGTGCAAGAGCAACTCCTACCAGAAGAAGCAGTGACATATCACGCATTGTTATCCAAAGTCTTCTTGATGAGCCGAATGTTCCGTTCCACATAGCCTTGTATACCTGTATCGGGTTGAGATGTACAATTGCTGTGATTACAAAACCGCATACTATAAGTGCCGCAAGCAGAGCTACTCCTCTGATTGTCCATGCTTTCCATCTTTCAATGGATGTTCTCTTTGATAATCTTACAAGGGGAACTTTCTGTACATGTTTCTTTTCATCCATATTATTCTTCCTCCCCCTTAAGTTTAGTCATAAGCATTCCGACCTCTTCCTTGGTTGTGGTTCTTGCATCAACAATACCGCTGACCCTGCCTCCGCATAATACAAGTATTCTGTCGCAGAGTTCAATCAGCACATCGAGGTCTTCTCCAACATATACAACTGCAACACCCTTTTCCTTCTCCTCTGAAAGTATGTTGTAGATTGTGTATGATGTATTTATGTCAAGTCCTCTTACCGCATATGCAGTCATAAGTACACGCGGCGCAAGCGCTATTTCTCTTCCCACAAGAACCTTCTGTACATTTCCTCCCGACAGTTTTCTTACGGGAGTATTGATTGAAGGAGTGGCAACATCAAGTCTGTTCTTTATTCTTTCCGCAAGTTCTGCCGGCGCCTTCTTTTCTGTGAAGAAAGATTTTCCCTCATTGTAACTTCTGAGCATCATATTTCCAATCATGCCCATGTTTCCTACAAGACCCATTCCCAGTCTGTCTTCGGGGACAAACGCGAGTGAAATTCCCAGGTTCTTGATATCATTTACGCTCCTGCCGACAAGCTGGATCTCGTCGTTGTTGTCAATAGCCTTGTAAAGAATGCTGCTGCCTTCTTCTGATTTCTGAAGTCCCGCAATGGATTCAAGAAGTTCCTTCTGCCCCGCACCGGCAATGCCTGCAATTCCGAGAATTTCTCCTCCGTATATTTCAAATGAAACATCATCAAGAGCCTTTACGCCTTCCTTATTGAGACATGTAAGGTGCTCTATATTTATGAGTTTCTTCCTGTTTACAGGCTCTGTTCTGCCGATATTTAGAGACACCTTCTTGCCTACCATCATCTCTGTAAGAGAAAGCTCTGTAGCATCTTTTGTCTCTACTGTACCTATATATTCACCCTTGCGCAGTACGGCCACTCTGTCCGAAAGTTCCAGAACCTCCTGAAGCTTGTGGGTAATGATAATAACCGCCTTGCCGTCTTTCTTCATATTGCGAAGAACGCCAAAGAGTCTGTCGGTCTCCTGAGGAGTGAGAACCGCTGTCGGTTCATCAAGTATCAGGATATTCGCTCCCCTGTAAAGCATTTTAACGATTTCAACTGTCTGTTTTTCCGATACAGACATTTCATATATTTTTTTATCAAGGTCTATCTCAAATCCGTACTTTTCGGTAAGTTCTCTGATATCCTTGTAGATTTCTTTTTTATTAAGCATGAACTTTCCCGGAATCCCCAGTATTATATTCTGGGCAGCCGTATATACATCAACCAGTTTGAAATGCTGATGTATCATACCGATTCCGTATCTGAAAGCATCTTCGGGCGAACGTATTACTATTTCCTGCCCATCAAGAAGAATCTGTCCCTCATCAGGGAAGTATATGCCGGAAAGCATATTCATAAGTGTGGTTTTCCCGCTTCCGTTTTCGCCCAGAAGCGAAAGGATTTCTCCCTTTCTGACCACCATGTTTACCTTATGGTTTGCCACCACCTCACCAAAGCGCTTGGTGATGTCAATAAGTTCAATTGCATTGCCTTTCATCGTATTCTCCAAAATATATCAAAGTAGACAAGGCGAAGCCTGGAAAGCTTCGCCTGAATAGTCAAATGAGCACTAGTTAAGCTCTGTGATTCCGTCGATTCTTATCTGGAAGTAAGGAGCTGATCTTAATTCTGATTCTACGAATGCTCCGTCAACAACTGCTTCTTCACTGTCTGGTATGAAATCTCCGTCTGTATCAAGTGCGAAGCATGATGTTAAGTGACCGTCTGCGTCAACCTTGTAGAAGTCTCCTTCAGGTGCGGTAAATGTTGTTACATCAAACACCTTGATTGAACCGTCTTTGATTCCTGCGATTATTTCATCAACCTTTTCCTGAGTTCCTTCTGCACAGGACTCTCCAAGATCTGTGATTGCAACTCCATTCTCATTGTATCCTGCTGCATAGTCTACAGGAATATCCTCTCCGTTAAGAAGGCAGTTGAATGCCATTGTGTAATATGTTCCCCAAATGTTTGTAGCTGATGTAAGAGCTGCCTGAGGTGCTACGCTTAACATATCGATGTTGTATCCTACTGAGAATACTGTTTCGCCCTTGTCATATGCTGCCTGTACTGCAGCAGGAGCTCCTGTCGAGTCTGCATGCTGTCCTATAATAAGGCAACCGTCTGACATAAGTGAATTTGCCGCTTCGCCTTCCTTAGTGATGTCGAACCATGAGTTTGTATATGTAACTTCCATTGCTACATCTTCGTAAACCGACTTGATTCCAAGGAAGAATGCAGTGTAGCCTGATACTACTTCTGCGTAAGGATATGCTCCAACATAACCGATCTTAACATTGCCGTCCTTGTCTATGCTCTTCTTAGGGATTTCTCCGTTGGCATCAAGTTCAGCAATCTTCATTCCTGCAACAACACCTGCAACGTATCTTGATTCGTATACTTTTGTGAATGCATTCTTGAAGTTAGGAAGTCCTGAAGCTGCTGCTGTGTCTCCTGTACATGCAACGAAAGTAACATCAGGATACTGTTCTGCAGCTGACTGCATATATGACTGATGACCATAGCTGTTTGAGAAGATTGCAGTACATCCCTGGTCAGCAAGGTCTGCTGCCGCGTCTGCACATGTTTCATCTTCACCGATTGTATATTTCCAGATGATCTGATCTTCTGAAATATTGCATGCTTCTGCAGCTTCCTTGATTCCTTCGATGTGTGCGTATGTGTAACCTTCGTTTTCATCTCCAACAAGGATTACACCGATTTTAACATCTCCGCCAGTGCTTTCGCCATCTCCACCTGATGAACCGCAGCCGGTAAATGCTACCATGCCAAGTACCATTACAAGTGAAAGAACGATTGATAATACTTTTTTCATTCTGTTCTCCTCCTGCCTATCAAGGCAAACTAAAGTGATATTGTTTTAAACCGTCGTAACGGAATTTAACGGAATCTGATATGACCATCCTCCATCGCATCAAGAATTGCCATAGATTCAACCCTGATTCCCTCCGCACGGAGAGCGTCTCCTCCGCCCTGGAAGCCCTTCTCTATTGCTATTGCGCAGCCTGCAACTGTGCCGCCTGCCTGATTTGTAAGATCGATAAGTCCCTTGAGCGCGTTCCCGTTGGCAAGAAAATCGTCCACAATGAGAACCACATCATCTTCATTAAGATAATCTCTGCTGACAACAACATCATAGTCAGTGCCATGTGTAAATGAATGAACAACCGTCTTGTACTGATTCGGATTTATGTTCTTTGTCTTGTGCTTCTTTGCAAACAGCATCGGCACCTTCATCTCGGCTGCGGCCGCAAGCGCTATTGCAATTCCGGATGCCTCTATTGTGAGCACCTTGGTAACGCCGGCATCTTTATAAAGCCGTGCTATTTCCTTTCCCATCTCAATCAGAAAAGCCGCATCAATCTGATGATTGAGAAAATTATCGACCTGCAGAATATTACCGTCTCTAATCCGGCCTTCTTTCAGAATTTTTTCTTCTAATGCTTTCAAATCAGTGCCTCCGATATATAAAAAGGGCAGATATGATAATCTGCCTTGGTAAATACTAATAGTCGTGAATTCGGCATCACGGTAGAAACATCTGGGCCATATATCCAGACCTATATCAGCAAATTCATGTTATTTCGAATAAAATAAGAGTACCATTTCACAAATTCAGTGTCAACTACTATCGGAGTACCTTTTGGACTACTTTTTTGCTCTTATATAAAAAGCGGGTTCATCTCCGCACATTCCGGCTCCGTAGAAGCAGTCATTTTCAAAGGTATACCTTATCTCAACAGTCTCTCCTTCGAACACTTCCCTGATATATTCTATCCATATCTCAGACGGTTCGAAATAATCCGATATTATATCTTCGGCATATCCCAGGTAGAAGCAGTTGTTCAGATGTCCGTTCATATCTATCTCATCTTCTGTCACCTTTCTGCTTATACTGTGCACAAGTTCGGGAAAATTCTTCTTTGATGCAGGCATTTTCTGCTCTCCCTCTCTTCTGATGCCGACAAGTTCCTTTGCCTTCGGATGATCTGACATTTTCCTCGTCTCACTGTCCATCAAAGCCCACTGAGATGCACATGTGAGTATTGTTCTTCCATCTTCACCTGTGAATATGAATCTCCTTGGATAAAAACCGTGCCTTGTAATACCCGGCCATGTCTCAACAGTTATTGTCTCTCCTTTATTCACTCCGGCGCAGATGTGTATTTCGCTTCTGATGAGTACCCACAGTATGTTGTCTTTCATAAGTTTTTCAGATTCAAGTCCCAGTATCTCAACATGTCCCTCAGCTGATTTCTGGAATTGTTCTGCTATTTCGAACAGACTGAGTCTGTCATTTTCTGCCGTAAACTCTCTTCTGAAAATCATATTCATAATCAGTCAACTCCTTTCATCGTCAGTCCGACTCTCTGCTTTTCTTTATCAATTGATATTATCTTTACTCTGACTGTATCTCCGACTGCAACAACATCCATCGGATGATTAATGTATTTGTCTGACAGCTGTGAAATATGAATAAGACCGTCGTTTTTCACTCCTATATCCACAAATGCTCCAAAATCCACAACATTTCTTACAGTGCCTGTAAGTTCCATGTCAACTGTCAGGTCATCAAATGATCTGACATCGTTTCTGAACACAATTTCAGGAGCCTCGTCTCTGGGATCTCTTCCCGGTTTCTTTATTTCCTCAACAATATCTTTCAGTGTCGGAACACCTATCCCTATTTCATCAGCAAGTCTTGTATAACTGTTCTTCGGATATATCTCCTTTATCCTTCCCTCAATATCTTCACCCCTTCCGATTCCGTCTATCCCAAGTCTTTCAAGAAGCTTTTCACATGCTTCGTATGATTCCGGATGAACCGATGTTGAATCAAGAATCTCATCACCGCCTGATATTCTGCAAAAGCCCGCACACTGCGTGAATGCCTTCGGTCCGAGTTTTGATACCTTAAGAAGCTGTTTTCTGTTTGTAAACGAACCGTTTTCTTCCCTGTATGCAACAATATTCTTTGCAATGGACATATTGATTCCTGATACATACGAAAGAAGCGATGCTGACGCCGTATTAAGGTCAACTCCTACTCTGTTGACGCAGTTTTCAACAACATCCGAAAGTGCCTTCTGCAGAGATTTCTGGTTCAGGTCATGCTGATACTGTCCGACACCTATATGCTCGGGAGATATCTTAACAAGTTCTGCAAGAGGATCCTGCAGCCTTCTTCCCAGTGACATGGCACCTCGTGTGGTAACATCAAGATCAGGATATTCTTCCGTCGCAAGTCGGGATGCAGAATATACGGATGCCCCCGCCTCGTTTACAATTGTGTATTTTACATCCAGATTATTCTTCCTGATGAAGTCAGCAACTGCTTCCTCAGTCTCCCGTGATGCTGTTCCGTTTCCTATAACTATCACATTTGAATTGAATTTATCGATAATCTTCTTTAGTGTTGCCTCTGTTCCGCGTATATCTTCCCTTGGTTTGGTTGGATATATTGTAGTATATGCAAGAAGCTTGCCTGTTTCATTGAGAACAGCAACCTTGCACCCTGTTCTGTAGCCGGGATCTATGGCTATTACTCTTGCCCCTGCAACGGGAGGTGTCATCAGCAGATTCTCGGTATTCTTTGCAAATACTCTGATAGCCTCCTCCTCTGCACGCTCTGTAAGCATGTTCCTTATCTCGCGCTCGATTGAAGGCGCCATGAGTCTCTTGTATGCATCTTTTACAACATCGCTGATGATATCATCAAAAATACTGCCATTCCTGGATCTGACTCTTCGAGCAATCCTGCCTGTCACAGTTTCCGTATCCACATCAAGTGTCACCCTGAGTATTTTCTCATTCTCGCCTCTGTTAACTGCAAGAATTCTGTGGTTTGGAATCTTTGAAACCGCCTCCCGGTATTCATGGTACATCTCATATACTGATTTTTCATCTTCTCCGGCAGCTTCTGATACTATGATGCCGTGATTTAAAGTGTACTCTCTCACCATTGCCGTTATTTCAGGATCATCCGAGATTCTCTCCGCGAGGATATCACATGCCCCTGCAAGTGCCTCCTCCCATGACATAACCCCGGCTTCCTCATTGACGTACTGTGATGATATATCCTCTATACTGCCTTGTTTTATTCTCTGTTCCCATACTGTATCAGCAAGAGGTTCCAGACCCTTCGCCCTCGCTTTTGATGCGCGCGTCGCTTTCTTGTGCCTGAACGGTTTGTAGATATCTTCAACTCTCTGAAGAACCTCAGCCGCTTCAATATCAGACTTAAGTTCCTCTGTCAGTTTTCCCTGCTCATCTATGAGACGTATCACTTCTTCCTTTCTTTCTTCAAGGCCCCGAAGATAACCAAGTCTTGTCTCCATATCCCGAAGTACAACATCTGAAAGGCCTCCTGTTGCTTCTTTTCTGTAACGTGCGATAAACGGTATTGTATTTCCTTCATCTATAAGTGATATTGTCTTTTCCGCCTGTTCAATCCTCAGGCTGAATTCCTCCGCCAGCTTTTCGGCTATATTCATTATTGATTCTCCCTTCGAAAAAAGGTCCGGGATATCCGGACCGTTGTTCTACGAATTCTTTTCTATTCTCTTAAGAGCCAGTGCTATTGTAAGTCCCGGAATTACTCTGTTTCCTGTAATTTCTGCTCCAAGAAGTTCGTTGATTTTCTTGAGTCTGTACTGCACCGTATTTGGATGTATTCCCATGAACTCACTTGTCTTGGATGAGTTCATTCCGGCATCAAGCACAAATGTTTCAAGGGTGTCAAGGAGCTGTTTCCCCTTGTTTCCTCCTATTGTCTTGAATACTTCAAGAAGCTGCATATATGACTTCTTAACGAAACCTCCCTGCATCTGTATGTTCACACAGTTGCATACAAGCGTCAGTTCATATTTACTGAAAATCCTCTTGAACGGAAATACATACTGCACGGAAGCTCTGCTTTCGGTTATAAGCCTGTATGCATCGCACGCACAGTCCATGTCATCTATTCCTGTGACATGAAACACTCTTACTCCCTCAATCTCCTTGAGGCTGTCGAACAGGTCAAGTGCAGCAGACTTTCTGTCCTCTCCGGTTCTGTTCATATCGAGAATCACGCCGCAAGTCTCTTCATCATCCGAGTACTTCAGAACCTTAAGACCGAGAGCCCTCTCATCAGCCTCAAGAATCTCTTCACTTTGTCTGTTATTGATATTGTCTGCAACAAATACCGAAAGAAGCTGAGATGTCTCAATGCCTGTCTCCTGTGCAAGATTTTTTGCAAGTCCCGAGTTTCCCCTGCAGATTGCCCGGATAAGCTCCGTCTTGAGATCTCTCTCAGGCGTATATTTCCACATTCCCATTGCAAGTTCGATGATTTCAGCAAGCTTCGTCATTTCGCTTACTGTATACTGGTCTTCATTATCGGCTATGAGCATGAGATATTTTTCTCCGCCTATCATTACTCTTCCCCAGTATGTCAGAACTCCGTTAACATCGACCATTGTATATACGCTTGACTTGTCGCTGCTGATTTTCTTTTCTTTTGCAGCAGCTATCGCCTCTTCAATAGAGACCTGATGCCTTGTCTCAACTGCAAACACCTTGCCGTAATCTTCATTAAACAGTACTACCTGATATCCGTTGTTGAGTGCTGCCTTCTTTAGAGCTGACTGGAAACTCGGATGCTTGTCGAAATCAAGAAGATGGAATATGGTGTTGTTTATAAGCTTATTATCAAAGCTGTCACCATATACGATATTGTTTTCAATCGCATCAAGAACGTCTGAATAACCCACATCCGCATCATTTTTGAATACGATAAGAGGCAGCCCCCATTTATCGGCAGCCTGCTTCACATCCTCGGAAACCTTTCGGATAACTCTTCCCTCAAACAGTATTATGAG
>JAEDDI010000014.1 GCA_016293805.1 Bacillota bacterium
GCCCTGTCATAATCCGATTCTACAAACATGCCTCGCGCGTACATGTCCCCTACTATCCTCATTGCACGGCCATTTCCTTTGTCTACAGCATCTGCAAGATAATCCTTTATTCTGGCTACAGCCTCATCAGATGGTGCTTCTATGCTTCCATCGATATAATATGACGCTATTTCAACTGCCGCAGCAGTATCTCCTCTGTCAGCCCTTATTCTTAATTCATCTATATCAATCATATATTTTTACCTTCCTTTCGATATATATTCTAACACGAGCATACAGATATCTACAAATATATTCATATTCATCTTGATATCTTTCTGATTTGGAATATAATAGTAGCATACGAATTTTTTGAAAGGAGAATGGAAATGATTAGCAGATTAACAGAATCGATTATATATATCGGTGCAAACGATCACGATATTGACTTGTTTGAAGGACATTTTGAGGTACCTCTTGGCATGTCATACAACTCATATGTCGTACTTGATGATAAAACAGTAATATTTGACACAATCGACAAATCAAAAACTGAAGAATGGCTTGGTAATATAGAGGAGGCTCTTGATGGACGTAGCCCGGATTACCTTGTAATACAGCATATGGAGCCTGATCACTCGGCTTCACTTGAAGCATTTGTAAATAAGTATCCGAAAGTCAGACTTATCGGCAGCAACAGAGCTTTCAAAATGGCGGTTCAGTTCTTCCCTGAACTTGATATCAGCAGCAGAATTGAAGTTAGTGACGGTGACACTCTCAATACAGGAAAGCATACTTTCACTTTCGTTTCAGCTCCTATGGTCCACTGGCCTGAGGTTATCATGACATACGAATCATCAGAGAAGATTCTGTTCTCAGCCGACGGATTCGGTAAATTCGGAGCTCTTGACGTTGTGGATGAAGAAGGATGGGCTTGTGAAGCCAGAAGATACTATTTCGGTATCATCGGAAAATATGGTGCACAGGTTCAGACAGTTCTCAAAAAAATATCCGGATATGATATTTCAATGATATGTCCGCTTCACGGCCCTGTTCTTGACGAAGACATCGATTACTATATAACAACATATGATACATGGTCATCTTACGAACCTGAAGACAGAGGAGTTGCAATTTTCTATACATCAGTTTACGGCAATACAAAGAAAGCTGTTGAACTCCTTGCTGATGAGCTTAGATCTTTGGGAGAAGATACTGTTGAGGTAATCGATCTTGCAAGAGAAGACATGTACGAATCAGTTGAAGACGCATTCAGATATGACAGAATTGTTCTTGCAACAACAACATACAACGGTGATATCTTCCCGTTCATGAAAGAATTCACCAGACATCTTGCAGAAAGAAACTATCAGAACAGAACAGTCGGTATGATTGAAAACGGTTCATGGGCTCCAAATGCAATCAGGACAATGAAAAAGGAGCTTTCTGAATGCAGAAACATCACATATACCGACAGCAATGTTACTATTTTCTCCGCATTATCAGAAAGAAGCATAAATGAAATAAAGGCTCTTGCAAAAGAACTTTCAGAGACAAAACCCCCTGCAGCAAACTATGAACCGCAGGAAACAAAAAAATGGGTTTGTCAGGTCTGCGGACATGTTGTTGAAGCAGATTCTCTTCCTGATGATTTCCAGTGTCCGTTATGCAAAGTCGGCAAAGACAATTTCAAAGAAATCAAATAACATTTTCCTCCGGAGCACATCTCCGGAGGTTTTGTATATACAAAAGACCATCTGTATGATGGTCCTGAAAAAGTCTTTAAAATCTATTTTGCGGGATGAACAGCATCTTTGAAGCCTTCCTTCTGAGGTCCCCTCTGGTCGGCCTTTGAAATGAATAATGTACCTGTAGCCGATCCGCATTTAATCGGAGGAACAAGTGCTGTAGCTGCTGTCTGCGGAGTATTTATTCCGCTTAAGTCTGCATCTGTTCTGTCAAGCTGTGTAGCAATCTTCCACGCTTCAAAATGACATGTATACGACTGGTTGCCAACCTTTTCGATGTATCCGGTATATTCCATGAAGTCTCCTACATATACAGGAGCTGTAAATTCTATATTCTTGTAACCTAAAAACAATGATATGTCTCCATCAACATAGACCATAAGCTCGGTACCTACATCACCCCACATATCGATGATTCTTGCACCATTTACTAAACCGCCGACGTAATGAGCATCCTTCTGGCTCATCATAGCGTGAAATACCACTTTTTCTCCTACCATTTTATATCCTCCTAAAATGTTCTATATACAAGAGTGATTGCCGTTAAATGTATGAACTATTCTGCATGATCGCACTTGAATGCTGGATCAGTACAGCCTCTCTGATCTGCCTTTGAAATGAATAAGCTTCCCTTTGCTCTTCCTGCAAGGATAGGCGGATTAAGAGCTGTAGCTGCTGTCTGCGGAGTATTTATTCCGCTTAAGTCTGCATCTGTTCTGTCAAGCTGTGTAGCAATCTTCCATGTCTCAAACTGACATGTATATGACTGTCTTCCAACCTTTTCTATCCATCCGACATATTCCATGAAATCTCCAACATATACAGGAGCAAGGAATTCAGCTTCTTCATAACCCAGGAATAATGAAATATCACCATCTACTCTTACCATAAGCTCAGTACCAACATCACCCCAGTAATGAAACATTCTGGCACCGTTTACCAGTCCGCCGACATAATGTGCATCTTTCTGACTCATCATAGCGTGAAATACTACTTTTTCTCCGACCATTTTTAATCTCCTTCTTAAATACTAATAGATTTGAATTTCTAAACAACTGATGTGTGATACCATAAGGTGCAACAATCCGGTTTAGCAGCCTATATATACTAAAACCGGTGAGTCAAAAGACTCACCGGAGTTAAAACACTTTTAGTCAGGTTTCTCAACCGAAACCGGTACGAAACCCCCTCAAAAATCCGTTTATCTTATTTGTGAGCTTCTCTGTATGCCTTAGCGTCAGCTACGAAATCAGGGTCAGCACATTCTGGTCTCTGATGAGCAGTTGGAACCATAAGAGTACCTGTAGCGTATGCGCAAAGTACTGGAGGATCGATCATTTCAGCACCTGAACCGTTGATTACATTACCGTTTTCATCTCTTGAGTCCTTCATCCACTTGTATGCGAAGAACTTGCAAGTAAATGATGTGTTACCAACCTTTTCGATATATCCACCATATTCCATCCAGTCGCCTGCGTATACTGGAGCAGTGTATCTAACTTCTGAATAACCTACGAATAATGATTCGTCACCGTGAAGTCTGATAGCAAGTTCAGTTCCAACATCTCCCCAAGCAGTTACGATGTGAGCACCTTCTACAAGTTCGCCAGCATAGTGAGCATCTCCAGCTCCCATTCTTGACTTTAAGTTAACATAGCAACCGATCATTGCAGGGTTATTTTCTCTCTCCATTATGCATTCTAAAACTGTCTTCATTTTAAAACTCCTCCTCGATTTGATAACATTATACGATGTGCGTATATCACACATTCGTTCCTTTTACATTTAAAATGATACTCCTTTGTCAATTCACTGTCAACGATGTTTGTTAATATTTTATCTAATTTTAAAGTGAATTTCTCTCACAGATAATTCCGGATAAAATTAGTAAAACTGTGTCGACTTTCAACCGCAAATTCGTATTATTATCTGATAATTCTAACATCAGTCAGCCTTATTTCTATGCTCCTGAGGGATATAGTGACGGTTAGTATACTGGTATTTGATATCTATCATATATATAGCTGCAGCAATACTGTTTTCGTCTTTTGTTCTCAGAGCTGCAAGTATCGGTTCATCAGTTTTACAATTCTTTTCAAGATAATCTATATATTGCGCAACACTGTTAAAATCTTCAGGTTTTTCGTCATTTACGCAGAAGATTTCAAAAGACTCATTGAATACAAATGCATACATTTCATCCAGGTTGTTTGTGAGTTCAACAACTAATTTCAGGCCGTTATCGTGAAACATTTCACCATTTAACTGTCTGAACATTACAGGCACAGGATTCTCGTCCCTGACTGCATCCTCAAGTATTCTGTGAAACTCCGTGATAGATGGAGCAAACACATCCTTATTTGGCTCATACCATGACTTCATGACGTCAATTATCATTAGAGCCAGGTTTTTGGAATCAGATCCGTACCAAAGATTCTCAAGATGATATCCCCAGTCATTTTCAACTATTATCTTTGCCATGTATATCTTGCTGTATTTAACATTTTCACTCATATTATCTTTCTCCTTAGGTAATGTCTATAACAGATTATACACTGTTTTTCATTCAAAGGCAAAAAAGAAGAGGATGGATAAACCATCCTCTAAAAATCATATTGATTAAGCGTTAGCTTCTGCTTCCTTGTACTTAGCAAGTGCATCGATAAGCTTTGGAATGATAACCTTAACGTCACCAACAACTCCAAGATCAGCTACTTCGAAGATAGGCGCTGAGTCGTTCTTGTTGATTGCGATGATGTATTCTGACTGGTCCATACCAGCTAAGTGCTGGATAGCACCTGAGATACCGCATGCCATGTAAAGGTCAGGTCTTACTGTCTTACCAGTCTGTCCAACCTGTCTTGACTTTTCAATCCATCCAGCGTCTACGTTTGCTCTTGATGATGAGATTTCTCCGCCAAGAAGGTCTGCAACCTTACGAAGTTCATTGTAGAAGTCAGCTGAACCGATTCCTCTTCCGCCTGATACTAAGTACTTAGCTTCAGTGATATCAACTGCCTTGTGTCCTTCCTTAAGTACTTCAACGATCTTAACGTTCATGTCTTCAGGAACGAATTCTACCTTGTATTCTTCAATCTTACCAGGCTTGTTAGGAACTACATCGATAAGCTGCATTACGCCAGGTCTTACTGTAGCCATCTGAGGTCTGTGATGTCTGATAAGGATAGTAGCCATGATGTTTCCGCCGAAAGCAGGTCTTGTCATGTGAAGAAGTACTTCGTTAACGCTCTTTCCAGGATACTTGTCGTCCATTTCCATAGTTAACTTTGTGCAGTCAGCTGTAAGTCCTGTGTGAACTCTTGAAGCTGTTCTTGGAGCAAGGTCTCTACCAATTGATGATGCTCCGAAAAGAACTACGTTTGGCTTCTTTTCTTCGATAAGCTGTACACATGCCTTAACATATGGCTCAGTTACGTATTCCTTAAGCATAGGGTCTTCGATGTAGATAGCTTCATCAGCACCATGGTCAAGTAATGACTGACATACAGGCTGAACATCGTCACCAAGTACTACAGCGATAACCTTTTCGTCTTTTCCTGTTTCTTCTTTGTAAGCTGCTGCAAGTTTAGTAGCTTCACCGATAAGTTCGTATGAAACCTTCTGAACCTTGTTGTCTCTCTGCTCGCAAATTACATAGAAATTCTTAAACTCTGCTGTGTTTGATGTTTTCATTGTTATTGCTCCTCCCTAATTAAATAATGTGTCTTTCAATCATCTTGTCCATGATGATCTTAACAGCTTCATCAGGTCCTACGTTATCGTACTTGATTCCCTGGCCCTTAGGCTGTTTTGTGAATGATCTAACTACATTTGTTGGGGAGCCGGCATTACCAATTGTTGTCTTGTCGATTCTGCTTTCAAGAGCTGCAAAATCGATTACAGGAATTTCTGTATTGTATGCGTCAACGATAAGACCAGCGTGCATGTATCTAGGTTCTGCAAGTTCCTGGATAGCTGTAAGAAGACATGGCATACCAACTTCGATAATGTGGTATCTGTCTTCGTACTGTCTCTTTACTGTTACAACATCACCATTGATTTCGATTCCTTCTGCATATGAAATCTGAGGAACTCCAAGGTTTTCAGCGATCTGAGGTCCAACCTGAGCTGTATCTCCGTCGATAGCCTGTCTACCAGTGATGAATAAGTCGAAAGCTCCCTCTTCCTCTTCTACTTTACGCATTGCGTTTGCAATGATGTAACCTGTAGCATATGTATCTGATCCACCGAATTCTCTAGCTGAGATAAGGTAAGCTTTGTCGCATCCCATAGCAAGAGCTTCTCTTAATGCAAGGTCTGCCTGTGGAGGTCCCATTGTGAATACTGTTACAGTACCACCGTGCTTCTCTTTAAGTCTGATAGCCATTTCAAGGCCTGATTTATCGTCCATGTTGATGATGCTAGGAACACCGTCTCTGATAAGGTTGTTAGTTACAGGGTCCAGTTTAACTTCTCTTGTGTCAGGAACCTGCTTAATGCATACTGCTATTCTCATTTTGTTATCTCCTTTCACACTACTTCTTAAGGTTTAATGAACCTGCAATAACCATCTTCATAACTTCTGATGTACCTTCGTAGATCTCAGTAATCTTAGCATCTCTAAGGTTTCTTTCTACTGCATATTCTCTGCAGTAACCGTATCCGCCCATAAGCTGTACAGCTTCTCTGCAGACATAGTTTGCAACGTCTGAAGCAAATAACTTAGCCATAGCTGCAGGAGCAGTATAGTTTTCGTGATTATCCTTTGCAACAGCTGCTCTCCATGTAAGAAGTCTTGCAGCATCAATCTTAGTCTGCATATCAGCAATCTTGAACTGAGTAGTCTGGAATGCTGCGATCGGTCTTCCAAACTGCTTTCTGTCCTTAACGTATTCGATAGCCTGATCTAATGCTCCCTGAGCAAGACCAACTGACTGTGCAGCGATACCGATACGTCCACCGTCAAGAGCCTTCATAGCGATCTTGAATCCCTGACCTACCTTACCAAGTAAGTTAGCGTTAGGAACTCTAACGTTTTCATAAGTAACTTCGCAGTTCTGAGCTGCTCTGATACCCATTCTCTTGATGTTCTGGCTGATTGTAACGCCTTCGCTCTTAAGATCAACGATAAGCGCAACCATACCCTTAGTTCCAAGATTTCTATCTGTCATTGCGATAAGAACGCAGTAGTCAGCGAATGCTGAGTTTGTTGTGAATACCTTACCACCGTTAACTACCCATTCATCTGTTGCTTCATCATAAACTGCCTGAGTCTGTACTCCAGCTGCATCTGAACCTGCACCTGGCTCAGTAAGACCATAGCAGCCTGTAGCTGAACCGTCTACTAACGGTCTTAAGAACTTCTGCTTCTGTTCTTCAGTACCGAAAGCATCGATAGCTCCACAGCAAAGTGAAGTGTGAACTGAAATTGTAATACCAGTTGAACCGTCAACCTTTGACATTTCTTCCATTGCTAAAGTGTAGCTGAGATAATCTCCACCAACTCCGCCGTATTCCTTGCTGTAAGGGATACCCATGATACCATACTTATGCATCTTAGCAAGAAGTTCCATATCATATACTTCAGTTTCGTCCATGTCTTCTGCAAGCGGCTTTACTTCGTTTTCTGCGAATCTGCGGTACATTTCCTGCTGAAGCTGATGTGTCTTTGATAATTTAAAATCCATCTTCTCCTCCTATAGTTAAATTGTTTACTAATTTACCCCATAATTATATTCTAAGGGTAGATATACTTCAACACTTTTATAAAGATTTAAACAATATTTGATGATTATTTTCATATATCTTTAGAATATTATCAAGTTTTCTGAAAATATTCATTTTTCAATTATTGTGCCGTTTTCTATATTAGGCATAATGAATCTGGAAAGGGCGTACTTCCACAGTTTCTCTGATCCTTCACATGTATATGACTGCCTCTTCATGAGCCCTGAAACAGTAACTTTATGTTCCTTCCACGAGCGTCCTTCTGATGCGTTGTTAAGCATGGACGGCTGCACATTGTCGAGAGTGTTTGCAAACTTTGATTCAGGTGTTTTTCTCTCTTCAAATTCATTCCACAGCTGTCTGAATTTTACGCCCTGGTCTTCCGGGAGAAGAGAAAACAGTCTGTCTGCCGCATTTGTCTCCCTTTCCTTCTGATCCTTCTTCCCCTCTTCATCATAAGCATATGTGTCACCGGCATATATTTCCACCACATCATGTATGAGAATCATGGATACTGTTCTCAGAATGTCGATATTCTCATTTGAGTATTCGCTGAGAACAAGGGCCATTACTGCCATATGCCATGCATGCTCAGCATCGTTTTCCTTTCTCTTTCCGTCTGCAAGATATGTCTGCCTGTCAATGTTCTTTTCTTTGTCCAGTTCAAGCAGAAACTCAAACTGTCTTTCAAGCCTTTCATCATCCATTTATCATAATCCTTTCAAGTTCATCAAGATCATCATCGGTTGTGGCCCAGCTTGTGGCAAATCTTACAACTGAATGATTATCATCAAGCTTTTCCCAGAAACTGAACACTGCCCTTTTGCCGAGCTTTTCCATCTCTTCGTTTGAGAGCACGATAAACTGCTGGTTAGTATCTGTCCTTATATAGTATTCACAGCCTGCCTCATCAAATATCTTCTTCATTCTCTCTGCCTTGTCTATCGCATTTTTGCCAAGCCTGAAATACAGGTCGTCTGTGAAGAGTGTATCAAACTGTACTCCAAGCAGTCTGCCTTTTGCAGCAAGTGCACCTCTCTGCTTGACAAGTGTAAGAAATCTTTCAGGCATGTTATTCTTTGTAAATACTGCAGCCTCACCGCACAGTGCTCCGCACTTTGTTCCTCCGATATAGAAAACATCACAGAGTGCTGCTATATCCCTGAGAGTAACATCTGTACTTTTGCTCATCAGCGCAGAAGACAGCCTTGCCCCGTCAAGATAAAGAGGCATACTGTATTCTCTGCATATTTCCGATAATTCTTTAAGTTCACTCAGGGTGTACAAAGTTCCGTACTCTGTCGGGTGTGATATATACACCATCCCGGGAATGCTCATATGCTCAAAGTTCGAATCGCTGAAAAAATCCCCAAGATACTGTCGGAGTGCCCCGATATCTATTTTCCCCGCATGCTGTGATACAGTTATCACCTTGTGTCCTGAATATTCAATCGCGCCTGCCTCGTGAAGCGAAACATGTCCTGTATCGGCAGCAATGACACCTTCATATGACTTAAGCATTGTGTCTATGACAATCATGTTTGTCTGTGTCCCTCCCATAAGGAAGTACACCTCTGCAGCTTCACAGCCGCATGCCTTCTTTATCTTCTCTTTGGCACTTATGCTGAATCTGTCATAACCGTAGCCGGTCTGAGTCTCCATATTCGTTTCTGACAGTTTTTTCAGTATTTCAGGGTGTGCACCCTGTATATAATCACTTTCAAATGAAACCATCTTCATCCTCCCTGTAAATGTATTCCAGCATATTATATTATCACAAAGTACCTTTTTCAACATGAAAAAGACCCGCATCGCGGGTCAGATAGAACTATTTTACAGGAAGAACTACTGTAAATTCAGTTCCTTTTCCTTCTTCACTTTTAACCGATACACTTCCGTGATGGTAAGATACCGCATGTTTTACAATAGACAGTCCGAGTCCGGTTCCTCCTGTTTCTTTCGAGTGGCTCTTGTCAACTCTGTAGAATCTTTCAAACACTCTTTCAAGATGTTCCCTGGAGATACCTATTCCTGTATCGGTTACCTTAAGCTGTACGCTTTTTCCACTGTCTTTAATATCAATTGCTACGCTTCCGCCGTCCACGTTGTACTTAACAGCATTTTCACACAGATTATATACAACTTCGTATATCAGTTTCGGAACACATGTTATTCTTGCTTCATCTCCGGTTACAGTTATCGAAATATTCCTTCTTTCTGCAATATTCAGAAGCGATTCCGACACCTCATCGGCAATTGTTCTTAAGCTTACAGTCTCCTCAGGCATTGCGCCTTTTTCGTCAAGCTGCGAAAGCCTTATTATATCATCCACCAGAGTAACAAGCCTGGAAGCCTCTTTATGAATCATGCCTATAAATTTCGGCATATCATTATGTTTAACCATGCCGTTTTCTATGAGTTCTGCACTTCCTATTATTCCCTGAAGAGGCGTCTTAAGCTCGTGCGAAACATTGGCTGTAAACTCTCTTCTGACTTTTTCAGCATGTGTTTTTTCTGTAACATCGAAAATAAGAATTACTGCCCCTATAATCTTGCCGCCCGAATCAATTCTGCTTATATCGAACTGATACTCGTGTCCGTTCATTCCTCTGCTGATTTCACTGTGACCTTCTTCAAAAGCGTTCTTTAATGCCAGATTCATCTCGTGGTCACGATATATTGTAAGAAAATCGTTTCCTGTACAGTCTTCTTCAACATCAAACAGTTTCATTGCTGAAGGATTTATACTGACTACCTCAATCTGCTCATTGACAAGAATAAGACCTTCTTTCATACATGATGTTATCTTGTTAAACTCATCCTTTTTCTGCTGGAGTTCATCCACCTGAATGTCAATAAGAATTTTCTGTCTGTTGATTCTGTTAAGAAGCGGTGATATCTCCTCGTATGTATCATTATCCAGAGGATTCTCCAGATCTATGCTGTTTATCGGTTTTACTATTCTCTTTGAAAGTCTTGATGCAAGTATTCCCGAAAGAACAAGTGCAATAATAAGTATGAAAAGAACCGGCGGAATCATACCTATAGCTAAAAGACCTGCAGTTGCGGCGCTTACTGAAATACGCAGAACTGTTCCGTCATCCATCTTCTTTGCGTAGTATATAGTCTTTTCAAGAAGCGTGTCGGAGAATCTTCTGCTCTCACCAGTGCCTGTATTCAGTGCTTCCTGAACTTCCTCTCTCTGAAGATGATTCTCCTTAATCTGATTATCCCTTACAGTATCGTATATTACACTGCCGTCCTTATCAATCCATGTCAGTCTGTAACCATCCGCCTTGACATTTTCCAGGTAGTTTGTTCCTTCCGTCTGAACGCCTCTGATTGCCAGTTTCATCTCATCACGGAGTGCATCCTCTCTTATACTGCCAAAATACTCATAAAGGCATGCCATAAGCACGCAGCTGCTTATCAGCAGAACAGCTGCAGCAACCAGTGTGATGGAATTGAATATTTTTCTTGTCATCCTCTGGCCTCCAAACGATATCCGACACCTCTGACGGTCTCTATCAGTGAGCCGTAATCACCCAGTTTCTGACGAAGCGTCCTTATATGCATATCGACTGTTCTGGTTTCTCCGCTGTAATCTGTTCCCCATACGTCGCTCATAAGCTGATCCCTTGTATATACCATTCCCGGATGTGAAAGGAAAAGTCTCAGAAGTTCAAATTCCTTCAGGGTAAGCATTATTCTCTCGTCATCGATGCTGACAGTATGCTCGTCAAGATTCACTGCAAGACCTCCGCTTCTGAGAATTCGCTCGTTTCTTTTCGGCTGACATCTTCTGAGAACAGCCTTGACACATGATGTAAGCTCCATCACGCCGAAAGGTTTGGCAAGATAATAGTCAGCACCAAGATCAAGCCCGGTAATCTTGTCGTATTCTTCACCTTTTGCTGTTGCCATAACAACAGGAATATCAGCATATGAAGGGTTTTCCTTCATTCTGCGGAGAAGTTCCAATCCGTTGATACCTGGCAGCATAATGTCAAGCACAACAAGATCAGGGATTTCTTCCGCAAGAGCATTCCAGAAACTTGTTCCGTCTTCAAATCCTCTCGCTTCAAAACCTGTTGAAGTGAGTGCATATACTTCAATATCCCTTATACTAGCATCATCTTCCACACACCAGATCATAAATCTTCCTCCTTATGAACTCCTGTCACCGAAAAGATCACCCATTCGGCAATATTGGTAGCATGGTCACCTATTCTCTCAAAATACTTTGCAATCATGATAAGATCAATGAAGCTTTCACCGTCTTCTCTGTCTTCTCTGAGTTCAGTAACAAGTGCCAGTTTCATTTCGTCAAAGCACTCGTCAACTGTATCATCATCGGAAAGTACTTTCTTTGCAAGATCAATATCCTGCGCCACAAAAGCGTCGATACTTTCTTTAACCATCGTAATACTGGCCTGAGCCATTTTATTGAGAATAGTGTTAACACTGTCAGATCTCTCATCGATAAATGGAATTATCTCTGCAATATCCTCTACCTGGTCGCCTATTCTCTCCATATCTGTTATCATTTTTAGTGCTGCTGAAATCTGTCTTAAATCTCTGGCTACCGGCTGCTGCTGAAGGAGAAGCTTTAGGCAGAGAGTCTCAATACTTCTCTCTTTTCTGTCTATTTCAGAACCAAGCGACACAATCTCTTCGTAAACTTCCTTGTTTCTTTCATTAAGAGCAATCAGCACTTTGCTGAAAATATCTTCACACAAAGCACCCATTTCAATCATCTCTCTGTTTAAAACAGAAAGCTGTCTGTCAAATCTGTTTCTCATATCAACCGAACCTTCCTGTTATGTAATCCTCTGTTCTGCTGTCCTCAGGCGATGAGAACACCTTCTCCGTATTGCCGTATTCTATCAGCTCTCCAAGAAGAAAGAATGCGGTATTATCAGATATTCTTACAGCCTGCTGCATATTGTGAGTTACGATAACTATTGTGTAGTCTTCTTTCAGTTTAATAACCAGGTCTTCAATCTTTGAAGTGGAAATCGGGTCAAGTGCAGATGTCGGTTCGTCCATCAGAAGAATTTCCGGTTTGACTGCAAGCGCTCTTGCTATGCACAGTCTCTGCTGCTGTCCTCCCGAAAGACCGAGGGCATTCTTTTTGAGTCTGTCCTTGACTTCATCCCATATTGCCGCATCGCGAAGCGCCTTCTCAACGATATCATCAAGCAGCGCCCTGCTTCTGATTCCGTGAGTACGCGGTCCGTATGCTATATTATCATATATGCTCATTGGAAACGGATTGGGCTTCTGAAATACCATGCCGATTTCCTTGCGAAGCATATTTACATCGACTGAACTGTCAAATATGTCAGTTCCATTATAGCATATATCCCCTGTAATTTTAACGTCAGGTATAAGATCATTCATTCTGTTCAGTGTCTTGAGAAATGTGGATTTACCGCAGCCTGACGGTCCGATCAGAGCTGTAATGCTCTTCTCCGGAATGTCGATGCAGACATCTGTAAGAGCCTGATGGTTTCCATACCACAGACACATATCCCTGACTGTAATGATATTACTCATGCCGATCTCCTTTTCTTGTAGTATTTTTCAACAAATGATGCCAGAAGATTGATAATAAGGGTGAGAATCATCAGAATTGCAGCTATTGCAAATGCAACTTCGAATTCTCCCTGTTCCTTGGCATAAACATATAGTGCAACAGTAAGTGTTGCTCCAGAACTTGAAAGCCCCTCAATTACTCCGTTAAGAGTGTGGGCAAATCCCGCAGTGAAAAGAAGGGCTGCCGATTCACCCATTATTCTTCCGACTGAAAGGATACATCCTGTTATAATGCCGTCTACACATCCCGGAAGAACAACGGTGTGTACTACTCTCCATTTTCCTGCTCCAAGTCCGAAGGCACCCTCTCTGTAGCTCTGAGGGATTGTCTTAAGACTCTCCTGCGTTGTTCTCATCACTGTAGGAAGATTCATGACAGCAAGTGTCAGTGCGCCTGCCGCAAGTGATGTGCCGAAACTGAGAAACTGTACGAATATAAGCATTCCCACAAGTCCGTATATTATAGAAGGAATACCTGAAAGTGTCTCAGCGGCATATTCTATTATTGCTACCAGTTTTTTATTCTTTGCATATTCAGTAAGATATATGGCTGCACCTACTCCAAGAGGAAGAACTACCAGTATCGCAGCCAGCACAATATATAATGTGTTTAAGATGTCAGGCAGTATGCCGATTTTCTGACTCAGATAGCTTGGTGAAGTTGTAAGGAGTTCCCATGACACATTTGGAATACCCTTTAAAAACACATACGCTATAATAAAGAGAACAAGTGCGCATGTGAGCGCTGTACAAAAAAACATCAGCGTCTTCATTACAATTCCATATGTTCTTCTCATATCAGGCCTCCTTGCGTCCCTTTACAAAATAGTTCAGTACAGCATTTATAAGCATGATGAACAGAAACAGTACGAGTGCTATTGAAAACAGTGCCTGTCTCTGAAGCCCGTCTGCATAAGACATCTCGCTTGCAACTGCAGTTGTAAGGAATCTTACACTCTCAAAGATAGAAGGCATATTAGGCACATTGCCTGATACCATCATTACAGCCATAGCCTCTCCGATAGCTCTTCCCACGCCCAGAACTACAGCTGTTGCAATTCCGCTCTTTGCTGCAGGTACCGAAACACGAAAGCATGTTTCTATCTTTGTTGCTCCAAGAGCAAGTGATGCATCTTCATATTCCTTAGGTACCGCATCAAGCGATGTTATCGATACTTTTATAATAGAGGGCAGAATCATTATTGCAAGTACAATAATTGCTGCAAACAGACTTGCACCGTCAGCAAGATGAAAGATCTTTGCAACTCCGGGAACAAGCACCAGCATTCCAACAAGACCATATACAACAGAAGGAATACCAGCAAGAAGGCTTACAGCAGATTCTACCACTGCCTTTACTTTCTTTCCGGCCAGTTTTGAAAGATATACCGATGTAAAAAATCCAACCGGTACCCCAATAATAATTGCGCCGGCTGTACCGTATATGCTAGTCAGTATGAATGGCAGTATTCCGTAAACCGGTTCTGCTCCTGTAGGATTCCACTTAGATCCTGAAAGAAACGGAACAAGTCCAATCTCCCTGATAGCAGGAACGCCTGCTATTACCAGGTAAACGGTAATTAGCAGTACGCATCCCACTGTAATCAGTCCTAGTATAAGGAATATGCCATGAATAGTTTTTTCTAATAAAGCTTTACTCTTCATTGTACGATTCCTTTTTGTGTTTCACCTACTGTACAGGAACTGCTCCTGCCTCTGAGATGATTGATTTTGCATCTTCTGAAGTGATGTAGTCGAAGAACTTCTGAGCTGCTTCTGAAAGCGCTGTGTCAGCCTTTGTTACAAGCACGAACGGTCTCTGAATCTTATAGCTTCCGTCAAGTACTGTTTCTTCGCTTGGTGCAATACCGTCAACTGTTACAACCTTTACGCTGTCTGATACTGATGCAAGTGAAGCATATCCGATTGCGTTTGCGTTGCTTTCTACTGTTGTAATTACATCACCTGTTGATGTAAGCTCCTGACGATACTGGCATGCTTCTTCAGTTCCTGTAATTGATTCAAATCCGTCTCTTGTACCGCTTCCTGCTTCTCTTCCGATAAGAACGATTTCTGCATCATCTCCGCCTACTTCGCTCCAGTTTGTGATCTTGCCTGTATAGATGTCTGCAATCTGTTCAAGTGTAAGATCTTCAACAGGGTTTTCATTGTTTACGATTACTGCAATGCCGTCATATGCAAGTACTGTTTCTTCAAGTCCCTGTTCCTTTTCTTCGTCCTTAAGAGCTCTTGATGAAAGACCGATATCACATCTTCCTTCTGATACTGCCTGAATACCTGAGCTTGATCCAGTCGGATTGTATGTGAATGTGATGTCAGGATTATCGTTGCCGAATGCTTCACCAAGTGAACCGATAACTTTTTCCATTGATGTCGAACCGTCTGTTGATACAGTTCCTGATACTGTTTCTGATTCGGTTGAACCGCATCCTGTAAAGATGCCAAGTGCCATAACTGCCACAAGAATTAAACTGATAATCTTTTTCATTTTGATTGTCTCCTTTTTTTATATTACTTTCGATTACAGATATAAATATAAATAGAGCGTGTAAAATGAAAAAGAAATCTTGTGTAAAACTTGTGTAAAACGCCTTTATATGCAAAAAAGTACGGATGCTGAATCCGTACTTATCTGATTTACAGAACTCTGTTTCCGCATATGTATTTTGCATGTATGTTTCTGCTGTCAGAAAGATATATTATTTTTTCCAGTCTCTGTCTGACAGAAAGCTGCCTGGGATGACACATATTACTGTCATCAAGAACAACTGCATCAAAATCATATCCTGCCTCAAATGACCCTGTCTTACCGAAGAAGCTGCCTCCTCCTTTTGTTGCCATATAAAAGACTTCTTCGAAAGTCAGAGGTCTGCTGGATTCATCTACGAGTCTCCAGTACATTCCTGAACATCTGAGAGCATGAGTCATCGCACCGAACAATGAAAGATCTGACCCTCCTGCAACATCGCTTGCAAGACCCACCTTCTGACCGCTGTCTATATATTTCCTTACAGGAGCTATTCCAGATGCGATATTCATATTGGACTCAGGACAGTGTGCTATGAAAACACCCCTCTCTTTCATCAGTGCAAGTTCCTCATCAGATGAATATATGCAGTGTGCCATAACTGTTCTGTCGTTAAGGAGTCCGTACCGGTCGTATCCCTGCGCATAAAACTCAACATCACAAAGCGAATGAACAAGTTCTATTTCGGATTTGTTCTCAGAAATATGAGACTGAACGGGCAGATTATATTTTTCACAGAGTCTTCCCAGTTCTTCCATCATACTGTCTGTGCATGACGGAATAAATCTTGGAGTAACAGCGGGACGTATATTAACTGTACTGCACTCTTTTATCCATTCTTCCGTACATGAAACGTCTTTCTCTCTCAGATAGTCAGGACAGTTTCTGTCCATATTCACCTTGCCTGCATATCCGTGAAACCCTCTCTTTTCGAGAGCCTCCATAAGATACAGCGTTGCATCCTTATGAACAGTTGCGAAGGCGCATAATCTTGTTGTAGGAGTCTTCAGAAGGTCATCAGCGAAAATATCATAGGCACAGGCAGCGTATTCCATATCGGAAAACCTTCCCTCTTCAGGAAATGCGTTGATTTCAAGCCAGTCGAGAAGTTCCATGTCCATACCCGTTCCTCTGTACGCATACTGAGATGCGTGAACATGAAGATCGCTCATTCCCGGAATTATAATCATATCGCCATAATCTGTAATCTCAATACCGCAGTACTCAGATGGAACTTTTTCAAAAATACCCCGGCAAATGCCGTCTATACATACAAGAAAGCTGTTTTTATATATCTTTATTTCGTTAGTATCTCCGCTGGTGCATATATTTCCTTTTAGAATGTGTCTTTTCATTTCAACCTCACAAAACAATATCCAGTAATTTATTATTTCAAAATGATTTAATGCATTCCGAAAAACAGAATGCATCAAACCAGTCAATTATCAATTTCATTTACGTACGGAGACGGCATGGCGGGACTTCTCGTCACAACTGAAATCTCCGCCGGGGAAGTATGCCGGTCACCATCTATCTTTCTCTCCTATCGGTTCCTTTCTGCTGATAAAACATGCGCTTTGCATCATACATGCGTTTTTCAGCAGTGTTTATCAGCACAGATATATCTGTTTCTGAAGTGTTTCCAGCAGAATATCCAATTGAAACATGATATGATTTTTCTTCGGAAAGGACTTTAATTCTATCTGTTTTCTCATCAATTGATTCAACTTCTTCGTATGGCGCAAGAACAACAAACTCGTCTCCGCCAATCCTGAATGAATTATTCTCCCCAAACTCTTTTTGCAATATGCTTCCCACAAACTTAAGCATCCTGTCTCCCGCAGCATGTCCCATAGTGTTATTCATCTCATGAAGTCCGTTAACATCCACATATATGCATGCAACTGCCATGCTGCCTGCTGAAGCATATTCTTTAAGTCTCTGTTCATATGAGTTGCGGTTGCATAAACCGGTAAGCAGATCTGTCTGACTTAATACTGACACTTTCCTTTCATACAGAAACCTCTCGCATTTCAGACTCATCATGTACGTTGATACAATAGCACTTATTGTACCAAACACAGTGACATCAATAATGTCTGCTGCAAGAACGTAATCTGCTCATCAGGTTGTTTGTCATATTCTTTCTGTAACTGCACCTGTCTCAGTTCCAATATATATCCTCATGCTTTACTTGTTAACCGACCTCACAGCAGGAAGTGCACCGGTTACAGATGGCTCATTGCTTTTTTTTGACAGAAGGCATACGCACTCTGTGTGCTTTGTCATAGGAAAATTATCGTACGCCTTAAGCTTTGAAACCTCGTATCCATACTGGACAAATCCCGCAAGATCAGGTGCAAGTGTTTTGGGGTTGCATGATATATAAAGTATCTGCTCCACTCCATAAGATGCTATCTTCTTCATAGCCTTTGGATGAATTCCGACTCTGGGCGGATCCACTACTATAACATCGGGAACATAATCAAGTTCCGAAAGCACCTCAAATACATCTCCGGCTATAAAGGAGCAGTTCGCAAGACCATTCATCTTTGCGCTTTCTCTGGCGGCATCTGCCGCCTCCTTTACGATTTCAACACCCACAGTCTCCTTCGCTTTCAGCGCAAGTGTCTGAGTTATAGTTCCTGTCCCGCAGTAAAGGTCGAATACTTTCTTTCCGCTGCAGTCATCAATCATATCTACTGCTTCAGTATAAAGGCGCTCTACAGCGGCAATATTTGTCTGAAAAAATGAAAACGCACTTACATTAAAGTCAAGACCCATTATCTTCTCTCGGTAATAATCTCTTCCCCAAAGCAGTCTGAGCTCATCACATTTAACTGTGTCTGCAATATCATCGTTTACAGTCCTCAGAATACCTGCAAGGCTGTTCTGAAGAGGAAGTCCCTTAATCATTTCCACAAATCCCTCTTCATCGAAATCAAAACCGGATGTTGTTACAATATTTACAAGGATTTCACCTGTATGATATCCCTGCCTTATAATCAGGTTTCGCATATTACCCGTATGCTTTTTCTTGTGATACTGAACATAACCCTTCTCATTGCAGAATTCGATTACAGCCCTGAGAATCACATTGAAATCCTCATGAACGAGCTGACATTCATCGACAGTTACTATTGACATAAAGTTCTTAAGTTTATGCATGCCGAGACATAATGGTCCGTCCTTGACCATATCACCGAATGTGTATTCCATCTTGTTTCTGTATCTGTACTGATACGGTGCAGCTTCTATGCCCAGATATTCAGCCGGTGATATTCCATTTTTCTCAAGATACGTCATTACTTCTTTTTCTTTTATTCTAAGCTGCTCTTCATACGGCGTCCCCTGATATATACAGCCGCCGCAGTATTCATCATGTCTGCAGATATCCATTAAAATCTCCCGTATTTTCTGTAAAATTCGTCCTTGTATTCGGTGAACCTGTCCTCTTCAATCGACTTCCTTATGTTATCCATCATCTTGACAAGGAAATGCAGGTTGTGGTTAGAAAGCAGCATTGATGAAAGCATTTCATCCGCCTTGTATAAATGTCTCAGATATGCTCTTGAATAGTTCCTGCATGTGTAGCAGTCACATTCAGGGTCAAGCGGTCCGAAGTCCCTTTCAAACCGTGCATTTTTAATGTTAAGTCTTCCGTGGCTTGTCATTGCCATACCATGTCTTGCGATTCTTGTCGGAAGGACACAGTCGAACATATCAACTCCCCTTTCAACGCCTTCGAAAAGGTAGTCGGGAGTTCCAACTCCCATTATATATCTTGGTTTATCCTCAGGAAGATAATCAACACAGCTGTCAAGCATCTCGATAAACACTTCCTTCGGTTCACCTACTGAAAGACCGCCAATGGCGTATCCCGGAAGATCAAGATCCGTAACAGCCTTGGCAGACTGTTTTCTCAGGTCATGATAAAACCCGCCCTGCATAATTCCGAACAGTGCCTGATTCTCATGATCAGTCTGGGCCTCTTTGCAGCGCCTGAGCCATCTGTGTGTCCTTGCCATTGATTCAATTATATAGTTTCTATCGGACGGATACGGTGCACACTCGTCGAACGCCATCATAATATCAGATCCAAGTGCTGTCTGCACTTCTATTGATTTCTCAGGTGAGAGCATATGTTTTGAACCGTCGATATGAGATCTGAATTCCACTCCTTCTTCTGTTATTTTCCTTAAAGGGCCAAGTGAAAACACCTGAAAGCCACCGCTATCGGTAAGAATTGCCCTGTCCCAGTTCATAAATCTGTGAAGTCCGCCTGCTTCCCTTACTATCTCATGACCCGGTCTCAGATAAAGATGATATGTGTTCGAAAGTATAATCTCCGCCCCCATATCTCTTACCTCTTCAGGCCTCATGGCCTTTACAGTGGCAGCGGTGCCAACCGGCATAAATACCGGGGTCTGTATATCTCCGTGGGGAGTATGTACAATTCCCCTTCTCGCTTTTGTTCTCCTGTCCTTTTTTATCAGCTCATAAGTTACTGCCGGTTTTTTCATAGCTGGTCTCCTTTATATTATAAGCATTGCATCTCCATATGAGAAAAATCTGTATTTCTCCTTCACTGCAGTTTCATACACTCTAAGAATATCCTCCCTGCTGTACAGTGCTGAAATCAGCATTAGAAGTGTTGATTTTGGAAGATGGAAATTGGTTACAAGGCTGTCAATCACCTTAAACTCGTATCCTGGATATATGAATATTCCTGTAGAGCCTGCGCCTGCACGAACATAGTATTTTCCGTCTTCACCTCTGAAAGCTGCAGACTCAACGGTTCTGGTTGATGTTGTCCCAACCGAAACAATCCTTCCGCCTCTGTTTATGCATCTGTTGATTATCTCTGCATTTTTCTCATCTATAGAATACTCTTCAAAATGCATCCTGTGGTCCTCAACCCTGTCCACCTTGACAGGTCTGAAAGTTCCTATTCCTACATGAAGTGTTACGTATGCGATATCCACGCCCTTATCCGAAGCCTTCCTGAGAAGTTCCTCTGTAAAATGAAGACCTGCAGTAGGGGCTGCAACAGAACCGTCAACTCTGGAATATACAGTCTGATACATTTCCCTGTCTTCAAGTTCACTCTCTCTTGCGATATATGGAGGAAGCGGCATGCTTCCTATTTTGTCAAGTATCTCCATGAATATACCGTCATATTCAAAATCCACTGTTCTCGTTCCGTCATCGCCGTAACCTGATACTGTCGCACGAAGAAGCGCAGATTCCTCAATAAATTTCATCTCATCCGAGTCCCTGCCTGATCCTTTGGAATCGCACAGATTAATATATTTATCTGCGTCCAGACCGAAAAGAATAACATCGCCCTTTCTGACTTTTCTTCCTGGTCTTACCATGGTTTCCCATGTATCGCCTTTAATTCTTTTTATAAGCAGGAATTCAATCCTGGCTCCTGTACCTTTCCTGACTCCGAAGATTCTTGCCGGAATAACGCGGGAATCATTTAATACAAGACAGTCTCCCGGGTTCAGATATTCGAGTATGTCGTAAAAATGTCTGTGACTTATATTTCCTGTTTTCCTGTCAGCAACAAGAAGTCTGCATTCATCTCTCTTCTCTGATGGATACTGTGCAATCAGTTCCTCAGGAAGATTATAGTCAAAATCATCTAAAAGCATATAAATTCCTTTCAAATATATTGAAATAATATTTTAGCATATTTTCATCCTGTGGTCTACAAAAAGCCCTCCGTATGGAGGGCATATATCATTCTGTTTCAGGCATCCTGATTCCGAGATGTCTGTACGCAAGTTCAGAAACTGTTCTTCCCTTGAGGGTTCTGTTGAGAAATCCTGCCTGAATCAGGAATGGTTCATAAACATCCTCAATGGTAATTCTCTCTTCTCCAAGTGATGCGGCAATTGTATCTATCCCTACGGGACCGCCATTGAATCTTTCGATTATAAGTGTCAGAATATCTCTGTCCAGTGCCTCAAGTCCGTATTCATCAACACCAAGTGCAGCCAGAGCTGTCCTTGTAATGTCCATTGTAATTCTGCCGTCTCCTACAACCTGTGAAAAATCCCTGACACGCTTGAACATTCTGTTTGCAACTCTCGGAGTTCCCCTTGATCGTCTTGCCATCTCAAGAAGAGACTCCTCATCGCACGGTGCGTCAAGAATTTCGGAAGTTCGCCTCAATATCTTTATAAGCTCATCGGTCTCGTAAAGGGAAAACTTGCTCATAACTCCAAACCTGTCTCTGAGAGGAGCTGAAAGCGACCCTGCACGCGTTGTTGCTCCTATCAGTGTGAACTTGGCAAGATCAAGACGAATCGACCTCGCTGCCGGTCCCTTGCCTATTACTATATCCAGTTCAAAATCCTCCATTGCGGAGTAGAGGACCTCCTCAACGGATCTGTTGAGTCTGTGTATTTCATCGATAAAGAGAACATCGTTCTCATTGAGGTTTGTCAGAATTGCAGCAAGATCTCCCGCTCTTCCAATTGCAGGCCCTGAAGTTATCTTTATTTCAACACCAAGCTCATTTGCGATGATTCCGGCAAGCGTGGTCTTGCCAAGACCCGGAGGACCGTAAAAAAGAACATGGTCAAGAGGTTCTCCTCTCTGCCTGGCTGCCTCTATAAATATCTTCAGATTGGATGTCGCATCCTTTTGTCCGATATATTCTGCAAGAGTCTGAGGTCTCAGTGAGACCTCATTCTTCTCTTCAATAAAATCTGCTGAAGTATCAGTTATTCTTCCGCTCATATGCTGTCCCTCTCATCAGAAAAGATTTCTGAGTGCTTTCTTAATCATTGTTTCAGTGTCGTCAGCTTCTATTCCCGCAAGTGCCTCTGCTGCCTCCTGTCTGCTGTATCCAAGTGCTGCAAGTGCATCAACGGCCTCTGACCTTACGGAACTGTTGACATCAGCAGCATCCGCAGATTCTGCCTCCTGACATATACGACCGACTTTATCCTTAAGTTCAAGAACAATTCTCTGGGCAGTTTTTCTTCCAACCCCCTGTGCTTTTGTAATTCTGCTGTCATCTCCAATTGCCACAGCCTGTCTGAACTCTGCCGGTGTCATCACCGAAAGAATACCGACAGCAGCTCTGGCCCCGACCCCGTTCACTGACAGAAGCATTCTGAATACAGAAAGCGAATCGCTGTCCGAAAACCCGTATAACCTTATCTCATCTTCTCTTACGGACATATGAATATAACAGCATACATCATCACCTTCGTTCTTAAGATACAGATTAGAATTAAGCGGAACAGTAATCTCATAACCTATTCCACCTGCTTCTATAACAACTCCTGTCTCTGTCTTCATGGCCAGTATGCCTCTTATATAATGTATCACCTGTACTTCTCCATTCTCTTTCTTGAATTTGCGGTATTGCCGTGACATATTGCTGCTGCTAGCGCATCAGCTGTATCGTCCGGCTTTGGAATTTCTCTTAGATTCAGCATCATCTTGACAAGCTGCTGAATCTGTTTCTTGTCCGCCCTGCCGTATCCCGACAGACCCTGCTTAATCTGAAGAGGTGTATATTCATAAATATCCACTCCTGAATTTACACATGCAAGGATTGCAACGCCCCTAGCCTGTCCCACAAATATTGCAGTCTTGTTGTTCGTGTTGAAGAACAGTTCTTCAATAGAAACCTGATCGGGATTGTATTCTGCAATGATATCCATAAGTTCATTATAGAGCGTCTTGAGTCTGTCAGGCATATCTTCTCCAGCCTCAGTAGTCACAGCACCGTAATCAACTGCGCTGAAATGATTTCCTTCAACATCAATAACACCCCATCCCAGTATGGCGTATCCGGGGTCTATTCCAAGTATTCTCATAACACCCTCCTGTCCTAACAATTTTAACACGCAAACATTTGTTTGTCTATAAAGATATGTCAGATATTTTATGCATATTATGAATATTTATTCTTTTGTATTCATGCCATGTATGATATAATATATTCAAGTCTACTGAGTGGAGGAAATACTATGCGCTATGCAAGACAGAACAGAATTCTCGAATTAATCAAAGAGAACAACATTGAAACACAGGAAAAACTTGTCTCACTTTTAAGAGAAAGCGGATTCAATGTAACACAGGCAACGATATCCAGAGATATCAAGGAGCTTCACCTCATCAAATCCATGTCCCCTGAAGGGGTGTACAGGTATGCAGTTGCCTCATCATCTGACAACAGCATGACCAACAGATACATGTCGATATTAAGAGATATCGTCAAGAATGTATCCGCATCAGGAAACCTTATAGTTATCAAGACACTTCCGGGCTGTGCCAACGCAGCGGGAGAACCGCTTGACTGTCTCGGTTTCCAGCATGTTCTTGGAACAATTGCAGGTGACAACACATTGCTTATGGTCATAGATTCAGAGGATAATGTACCTCAGCTGATGGCCAAATTTGATGAACTGCTTTCATAACAAAGGAGTAAATCATGATAACACACATCAGTATTAAGGACTTTGCCATCATTGAAGATGTTCAGATAGATTTCAGAGAAGGACTTAATATTATAACAGGTGAAACAGGAGCGGGAAAATCAATCGTTATAGAAGCCATAAGTCTTGCACTGGGAGCAAGAGCTGATGCGTCATTTGTACGCACATCCAAAGACAAGGCTGTAGTGCAGATGATTGCAGAGCTTGACGGGGAAGAATATATCATCTCACGTGAAGTTTCATCTACCGGACGCAATATATGCAGAATCAACGATGATATTGTGCCTCTTTCGAGAGTTTCAAAGCTGTGTGCAAGGATAGCAGACATACACGGACAGTACGATCACCAGTCCCTTCTGAATCCTGAGAATCACATCAGCCTGATTGATACCTACGGCAGAAAACACATTGGCCCTGCAAAAAACAGAGTTTCTGAAATCTACGCTGAGTATTCTCAGGTCAGTTCAAAGCTCTCATCTCTCATTAAAGGAGAAAACGAAAGAAACAGAAAACGCGACTTCATGGCATTCGAACTGGATGAGATTTCAAAAGCATCTCTCACACCCGGCGAGGATATCAGGCTGGAAGAGGAAATCAGATATCTTGAAAATTCCGAAAAGATATACTCGAATCTTGAGAGTGCATATGAATTGTGCTCATCTTCCGAAACTGTGGGTGAAATAAAGAATCTGATTTCAGATATTTCATCGTACAGTGATGAACTGGGCGGCCTTTCAGAAGAAATCAATGAGATATACTACAGACTCGAAGACCTGTCCCGGGAAATCAGAATTATGAGGGACAGATCCGACTATTCTCAGGAGAATCTCAACAGTGCCATAGAGCGTATGGAAGTAATATCTGCACTCAAACGCAAATACGGCGGTTCAATTGAAGATATTCTTGCATACAGGGACAGGATATCTGAAGAAATCAGCATGGCTGACAATTCAGATGAACTGAAAAACGAACTTTCATTGAGGAAATCCAGACTTGAAGAGGATCTTAAACAGGCAAGTCTTGCACTTTCATCACTCAGGAAAAAAGCAGCAGATGAACTTAAGGACAAGATACTTAAAGAACTGCTTGAGCTCAATTTCAAAGATTCAAGAATGGATATGGTATTCACCGAAATTCCATATTCCCCTGAGGGAACAGACAGCGTTGAGTTCATGATATCAACCAACAGAGGCGAGAATCTGAAGCCGCTTGCAAAAATTGCATCAGGAGGAGAGATGTCCAGAATCATGCTCGCCTTCAAGAAAATCATCAGCGACTACGATGAGATTCCAACTATGATATTCGACGAAATCGACTCAGGAATATCAGGAATCACTGCAAGCATTGTCGCAGGTAAAATGCGTCAGATTGCTGCCACTCATCAGATAATATGCATCACACATCTTCCTCAGATTGCAGCTGCCGGAAGTTACAATTTCAGAATATCAAAGCATGTTGCCGGTAACCAGACGTTCACTTCTGTAGAGCCTTTGAATGACAAAGAAAAAACCGAGGAAATCGCAAGACTCCTCGGCGGAACCAATATTACCGAAACAACAATAAAATCAGCTCATGAACTTATAGAATCAGCTCTCGCATAGCGAGAGCCTTTCTTTTCTCTATTTCCTGTTTATCCATGCATCAGCTACAGCTTTTGCCACCGCATCAGAAATTCCCTCTTCAAATGCGTTAGGCAGAATCTTTTCCGGACACAGTTCTTCTTCACTGACAAAACCGGCAAGCGCATAAGCTGCTGCAACCTTCATCTCCTCTGTAATCTGCTCTGCACGTGCATCAAGAGCCCCTCTGAAGATTCCCGGGAATGCAAGAACATTGTTAATCTGATTATTGAAATCAGATCTTCCGGTTCCGATAATTGCAGCACCTCCCCTTGCAGCCTCATCCGGCATAATTTCAGGCTCAGGATTTGACATTGCAAATACTACAGGACTGTCGGCCATTTTCCTAACATCATCTGCAGTTATAAGCTTAGGCGCCGAAACGCCAATGAAAATATCAGCACCTTCCATTGCATCATGAATGCTTCCAGATCTGTCCTCTCTGTTGACAACCTTTAACAGATCTCTCTTGGCATCGTTAAGTCTAGGTGAAGAGCTGCATATAATTCCATCTCTTCCGCATACGAGGATATCTTTAATTCCGAGATTGACAAGCATCCTTGCAATTGCCGTTCCCGCAGCTCCGGCACCGGCTATAACAGCTGTACAGTCTTCCATCTTCTTGCCTATAAGCTTAAGTGCGTTTATCGCTGCAGCCGATACTACTACTGCTGTCCCGTGCTGGTCATCATGGAATACCGGAATATTAAGTTCTCTTTTTAATCTGTTTTCAATTTCAAAACATCTTGGCGCTGAAATATCTTCAAGATTGATTCCTCCAAATGTTGATGAAATATTCTTTACGATATTGCAGAACTCATCGACATCCTGTGTTTTGATGCAGATTGGAAGTGCATCAATGCCGGCAAATCCCTTGAACAGAACCGCCTTTCCTTCCATTACTGGAATTGAAGCATCGGCTCCAATGTTTCCAAGTCCAAGCACTGCCGAGCCATCTGTAATAACTGCGACAGTATTCTGCTTTGAAGTATATCTGTATATGTTTTCGTAGTCTTTTTCTATTTCCCTGCACGGCTGAGCAACACCCGGAGTATATGCTGTCGAAAGATCATCTCTGTCATTTAGAGGAACTTTCGAAGAAACAGCCCACTTGCCCATATTCTCCTCGTGAAGTTCAAGTGCCTTCTTGTAATAATCCATAAATCTATCTCCTGATTATTTCGTCTCTGCCCGGTCCGTTGGATACCATCGTAATCGGACATTCGATAAGTTTTTCTATTTCAAGTACATAATTTCTGGCCTCAGCCGGAAGATCATCAAAATTCCTGATACCGCGTATATCACACTTCCATCCGGGCATTGTCTTTAGAACCGGTTTTGCCCTGTAGCATTCCACAGTATTTGGGAAGTAATCAATAACTTTTCCGTCAAGCTCATATCCTGTGCATATCTTAATTTCATCAAGATATCCCAGTGCATCGAGAATTGTCAGTACTACTTCTGTTGATCCCTGCATACGGCATCCGTATCTTGTCGCAACAGCATCAAACCAGCCTACTCTTCTCGGCCTTCCTGTTGTAGCACCGTATTCTCCTCCGTCTCCGCCGTGATTTCTCAGTTCAGCAGCCTCATCACCGAAAAGTTCTGAAACAAAAGGACCGCCGCCTACTGCACTGGAGTAGGCTTTCACTACTGTAACAACATCAGTTATTGCATAGGGCGGAAGACCTGCACCTACTGCTGCATATCCTGCAAGGGTTGACGAACTTGTAACCATAGGATAAATACCATGGTCAGTATCCTTCATCGCGCCAAGCTGTCCTTCAAGAAGGATTTTCTTTCCCTCTCTGTACGCTTTCTGAAGAAAATCGGCTGTGTCAGCAACGTAAGGACTGATCATTTCTCTGTATTCTATACATGTTCTGTACAATTCTTCAGGATCAAGAAGCGGTTTGTTATACAGATGCCTGAGCATTACATTTTTGATGGTGCATACTCTTTCAACTTTCTCCCTGAGAGTTTCATCTTCGAACAGTTCACATACCTGAAATCCAATCTTTGCATACTTATCGGAATATGCAGGCGCGATACCTGATTTTGTTGAACCGAATGCTTTGCCTGCAAGTCTCTCCTCCTCATATGCGTCAAAATCGATATGATACGGCATAACAACCTGTGCTCTGTCCGAGACAAGAAGCTTAGGTGCTGGAACTCCACCTTCTTCAAGATTCTTCAGTTCATTTACAAGATACGGAATGTTAAGTGCAACACCGTTTCCGATAACATTTGTAATGTGCTGATAAAATACTCCCGACGGAAGCATATGAAGAGCGAACTTTCCGTAACTGTTCTTGATGGTATGGCCGGCATTGCTTCCGCCCTGATATCTGACAACGATATCGGATTCGGCTGCAAGTGCGTCGGTAATCTTGCCTTTTCCTTCGTCTCCCCAGTTTGCTCCAACAATTGCTTTACTCATAATTTACCTCCTATGTTTTAAACAAAGAATAGCTTTATGACCCCGTTAAGAAATTTATTCAAAACCTTCTGTAAAGCCGTATTCAATTATATTTTAAGAAGATTGTTATTCTTCTCAGCTTACAATTATATCGTGAATCGCCTGCATCTCATTATCCAGTTTTGCAGCGTCCTCAGCACACTGCTTAAGCTTATCAAGAACAGCTTCATCACAGTGGTAGTTCTTCTTGTATTTAACCTTGTGCTCAAGACTCGCCCAGAAATCCATAGCTATAGTTCTGAACTGAATCTCTACATTCATCATTTTTGTTTCACCTGCAAGAAAAATAGGAACTGACACTATAAGATGCAGCGAACGGTATCCATTTTCCTTTGGATTCTCGATATAGTCTTTTCGTTCAACAAGAACAACGTCATCCTGCCTGAGAAGATACTCTTCAAGAAGATATACATCCTTTGGAAAAGAGCATATAACCCTTACTCCTGCTATATCGAAAAGATTCTCCTCCAGATCCTGAGGATTAAAAGGAATATCTCTTCTTATCATCTTCTCAAGAATGCTCTCGGGTGATTTCATTCTTGTCTTTATCGATTCAATCGGATTTCTGTCATATTCAAGTGACATATTCTCATTGAGAACCCTGAATTTTGTCTCAACTTCCATTAGCGCACATTTGTAATATGACATAAGCTTCTTAAACTCTCTTCCCGTTCTTATAATATCCTCAAGTTCATTATGAGAATAGGTTTCAAGTAATTTTCCGATCCTGCTTTCATTTGACATATTTCTCCCTCTCCCTGCACATACAGTTTACACAACTTATTTAGTATACCACTAATTCTCCCCAATTACAAAACTATTTAAAGCTCCAGTTCATACATTGTCATCGCAAGAGCCGCAATACCGGCTGTCTCTGTTCTTAGAATCGTCTTACCCAAAGATACGCACTCGTATCTTTTAAGATATTCAGCCTCACTCTGTGCAAAACCTCCTTCGGGTCCTATAACAACCGCCACATTCTCCGGCTTTTCATCAAGGCTTCTCAAACAGTCCTTTATACTTCTTTTTTCTTCATTCTCGTAAGGAAAAAGTACAAGATCATATGACTTAAGAAGACTGTACATTTCCTCATCACTTAAAGGTTCATATATAGCAGGTACAATCCCCCTCCTGCACTGCTTGGATGCCTCATCAGCTATTTTCTGCCATCTCTGAGCTTTCCTGCCTGCCTTGCCGTTATCTCTCACATCACACCGTTTCATGAAAACAGGATATATACTGTCTATCCCAAGTTCCACGCATTTTTGAACTATGAGATCCATCTTTTGATTCTTTGGCATCCCCTGAAAAAGTGTTATCCTTAAGCGAGGCTCCCTTGCAAAAGCCTGTTTGTCCGTTATCAGGACTGTTACTACAGCTTCATCTATCTCTTCTATAACTCCTTCATATTCCCATCTGACACCGTCTGATATTTCAATCATATCTCCATGCCTAAGCCTGAGAACCTTCCTTATATGATGTATATCTTCTCTGTCGGTTATACAGATATGCTTTTCACCCACATCCGACTCTTTTACAAAAAACCTGCTCATCATTCAAGTACAGCCGCAATCGCGCACCATTCTCCTTTTCTAATTACATCTATTACCTTAAACCCGCATTCATCAAGAGTCTGCTTCACATCATCCTCCTTTTCAAGAAGAATGCCAGAAGAAATATATACTCCATCCTTTTCCAAATGGACTGCAACATCTTTTGTCAGCACTTTTACCAGATCTGCCATGAGATTTGCAGCAACGATGTCCGCTTTGAAATCAACTCCCTTTGTGAGGTCTCCCTCTTCAGTTCTTACAATATCGGAAAATCCGTTCAGTGCGACATTTTCTTTTGTCACTTCAACTGCAACAGGGTCTATGTCTATCGCATATACACAGCTGCTTCCAAGAAGTGCCGCACCTATCGAAAGTATTCCGGAACCGCATCCCACGTCAAGAACTCTGTCGCCTTCCTTCATGTATTTTTCCATGAGTTCAAGGCACCCTGAAGTCGTTTCATGAGTACCGGTGCCAAATGCCCTGCCCGGGTCTATTTCAAGTATCAGTTCACCATCTGCTGCCTCGTATTCCTCCCATGACGGTTTAATTACTATTTTTTCTGTCACCTTTGCCGGTCTGAAATATTCCTTCCATCTGTCTGCCCATAAACTGTCATCTTCTGATTTAACCTCTACGTGCAGGCGTCCAAGAAAAGACTCACCCTTTTTGAGTTCTTCGACAAGTTCCCTCACTTTTGCAATCATGTCTGCACTTTCTTCTGAATCATCAAAGTATATTATCACCTTGTGCTCATCATCTTCAGGATAAGCCTTTTCGTCAATATAATCCCATTCATAACCGAAAGTCTTATTCTCTATATTTGCAATCTCATCAGGGTCCTCAACTGATAATGCAGTAATGTCCAGGTCATTCATAAGTCTTGCAGTCAGTATTTCCACACCGAAGGCATTTGTATATATCTTAACCTCGTTATATATCATTTCTTTCCTCCACGCAAGAAAACGGCACATTATTTTGTGCCGTACTATACTTTATTTAAACAGTTCTTTAAATGAATCAAGAAACTTGCTCTTCTTCTGATAACAGTCATCTGTCATGACATTCTTCATTGATTCGATTGCCCTTCTCTGTTTTCCGCTGAGCTTAACAGGCACTTCAAGGACTGCCTTGACATACATGTCTCCTTTTTTCCCGTTCTTGACAGAAACAATACCCTTGCCTTTAAGTCTGAACACTGTGCCCGGCTGTGTTCCTGCAGGAATCTTGTATGAAACCTTTCCTTCAAGTGTAGGAACAGTAATATTTGCACCAAGAGCAGCCTGATCGAATGTGACAGGTATTTCCAGCCAAAGGTCATTTCCCTTACGTGTAAACATATCATGCGGTTTAACCCTTGTAACAATGTATAAATCACCTGCAGGACCGCCGTTTTCACCCGGTTCGCCCTGTCCCCTGAGTGATATTACAGAGTCATTGTCCACACCGGCCGGAATATCAACGGAAATTTTAACACTCTTTCTTGTTCTTCCTGTTCCTCCACAGTCAGGACAAGGGCTCTCATTAATCTGACCTGTTCCCCCGCAGTCAGGACAAGGAGATGCGCTCTGGAAAGTTCCAAAAGCAGTTCTCTGGGATGTTGTTACCTGTCCGGTTCCTCCGCACCTTGAACATGTCTTCTTGGAAGTTCCCGGTTTTGCACCTGTACCCGAGCAGGTTCTGCATTCCACATACTTGGTCAGTTCAATATCCTTCTTGCAGCCGAATGCTGCTTCTTCAAATGTTATTGTAATCTGATACTGAAGGTCGTTTCCTTTTCTCGGTCCGTTTCGTCTTCTCTGACCTCCGCCGCCGAACATACCTCCGAACATGTCGAAAATATCATCAAATCCTCCAAATCCTGCACCAGAGCCAAATCCCGCATTAGGGTCTACACCGGCATGACCGAATCTGTCATACTTGTCCTTCTTGTCAGGATCTGATAAAACAGCATAGGCTTCATTGATTTCCTTGAATTTTTCTTCAGCCTCTTTGTCACCGGGATTTCTGTCCGGATGGTATTTCATGGCCAGCTTGCGGAAAGCCTTTTTTATCTCATCATCAGAAGCGCCTTTCTGAAGTCCGAGGACTTCATAATAATCACGTTTTTCTGCCATTTGATTTAACTCCTAAACTCAAAGGCTGCCCGTGTGAAACGGGCATCCTTCATAATCTCTATTTATCGTCATCAACTACTTCGAAATCAGCATCTACAACATTGTCGCCTCCGGGTGCCGCACCCTGATTCTGGTCAGCTGCTGCTCCCATGTCAGGTCCCGGCTGTCCCTGCTGAGCCTGTGCCTGCTGATACATCTTTGCTGAAATTGTGTGGAACTTTTCAGTAAGTGTTTCTGTCTTGGCCTTGATATCATCAATGTTGTTTGCATCAAGTGCCTTCTGAAGATCTTCTTTTGCTGAATTGATATCGTTCTTTTCTTCTTCCGAAAGAGCGGTTTCAAGTTCCTTCATGTTCTTTTCAGTTTCATATACAAGTGTTTCAGCCTGATTTCTTACTTCAACTTCTTCTTTTCTCTTCTTGTCTTCTTCAGCGTACTGTTCGGCTTCCTTAACCTTTGCATTTATTTCCTCATCAGAAAGCTTTGTCGATGAAGTGATTGTAATCTGCTGAGACTTGCCTGTTCCCATATCTTTTGCACTTACGTTTACGATGCCGTTGGCGTCAATATCGAAGGTAACCTCGATCTGAGGAACTCCACGCGGTGCAGGTGGAATACCTGTAAGCTGGAAACGTCCGAGAGTGATGTTTCCTGAAGCCATTTCTCTTTCACCCTGCATTACATGAATATCTACTGCGGTCTGATTGTCCGCTGCAGTTGAGAATATCTGGCTCTTCTTTGTAGGTATTGTTGTATTTCTTTCGATAAGCTTTGTAGCTACTCCGCCAAGAGTTTCTATTGAAAGTGAAAGCGGTGTTACATCAAGAAGAAGAACATCATTAACTTCACCTGTAAGCACTCCTGCCTGTATAGCGGCTCCTATCGATACACATTCATCAGGGTTGATGCCCTTGAATGGTTCCTTTCCTGTAACCTTCTTAACAATTTCCTGTACTGCAGGTATTCTTGTTGATCCTCCGACAAGAATTACCTTTGCTATGTCAGCGTTTGAAACGCCTGCATCTCTCATTGCCTTGTTCATAGGTTCAACTGTTCTCTGAACAAGATCTGATGTGAGCTGGTCAAACTTTGCTCTTGTAAGATCAATGTTCATATGAAGCGGTCCGTTTTCGTTTACTGTGATGAAAGGAAGATTGATGTTTGTTGTCTGTGCTGATGAAAGTTCCTTCTTTGCCTTTTCAGATGCTTCCTTTAATCTCTGAAGAGCCATCTTGTCATTTCTTAAATCAACACCGTTTTCCTTGGCAAATGTGTCTGCAAGGTAGTTAAGCACAGCCTCATCGAAGTCATCACCGCCAAGTCTTGTATCTCCGTTTGTTGCAAGTACTTCAAACACTCCGTCTCCAAGTTCAAGGATTGATACATCGAATGTGCCGCCACCGAGGTCATATACTAAAATCTTGTGTGATGCTTCATCCTTGTCAAGTCCGTATGCAAGTGATGCTGCTGTCGGCTCATTAATGATTCTCTTTACATCAAGACCTGCAATCCTTCCGGCATCCTTGGTTGCCTGTTTCTGAGCATCTGAGAAATATGCAGGCACTGTGATAACAGCTTCTGTAACTTTCTCTCCAAGATAGCTTTCAGCATCAGACTTTAACTTTGAAAGAATCATTGCTGAAATATCCTGAGGAGTATATTCCTTGTCATCAATTTTAACCTTATAGTTTTCACCCATATGTCTCTTGATTGATGAGATTGTTCTTTCAGGGTTGGTAATTGCCTGTCTCTTGGCTGTTTCTCCGACAAGTCTTTCACCATTCTTGGCAAATCCTACTACTGATGGAGTAGTTCTCATTCCTTCCGAGTTAGTTATTACTGTAGGCTCTCCGCCTTCTAAAACAGATACACACGAGTTGGTTGTACCTAAGTCGATTCCTATAATCTTTCCCATTTCTTTTCTCCTTTTTATCTAGAATATATTATTTAACACTATCAGTTGGCAACCTTGACCATCGACGGTCTTATCACCTTGCCGTTTAAAGTATATCCCTTCTGGAGTACAGCGCTTACAGTATTGCTTTCATACTCGTCTGTATCCTCCATCAGAACCGCATTGTGAAAATTAGGATCAAATTCTCTGCCCAGAGCCTCTATTTCCTCCACATTTGAATTCTTAAGCACATCTAGAAGCTGCCTGAAAATCATCTCCATCCCTTCGGCAAAAGCTTTCTCCGCCGTATCCTTATGATCCAAAGCTCTCTCGAAATTATCTATTACCTCGAGCAGTCTCAGTACTATCTGCTCATTAGCATATGCATATACATTTGACTTCTCTGCTTCTGTTCTTCTTTTATAGTTCTGAAAATCAGCCATCAGCCTCATGTACTTGGCTTCCAGTGCTTCATCCTCTTCCCTGTTTTCTTCCGGTTTTTCTTCTTTTAGTTCTTCAGGTTCTTCCGTCTTCTCTTCCTGGGGCTCTTCTTCTCTTTCTGCCTCTTCCTCGAGAATCTCTTCAGTCGTTACCTTTTCTTCAGTCATCTTCTCCGTCTCCTATTTTAAATGTATTGCTGATATTGTCTGTAAGATACTGTATTACAGAAGTTACTTCACTGTATTTCATTCTGGTAGGACCTATAACTCCCAGCTTCCCAATCAGCTTTCCGTCAACATGATATGTGGCAGTAATCATTGAGCAGTCCTGCATATTCTCATCGCAGTTCTCATTTCCTATGGTTATAATCACACCATCATCACGGTTTATGAGCTTCTGGGTAAAGGCCTCTTTCTGATTCAGCATCTCGATAAATGATTTTGCCTTGCCGATATCATTGTATTCTGGCAGTGAGAAGATGTTTGTGAGTCCGTCCATATAGAGGTTCACATTGAGCATATCTTCAAGTGTCTTCATGAAATCCGGCATTATATTCGCAGCAAGTCCGCTCATGGCATCAAAATCATTTTCAAATGTTGTGATAATATCACCGCGAAGCGCCTCACTTATCGTCTTTCCTCTGAAACTGTATGTCATTGACTTGGCAAGCAGTGTGAGTCCCTCTTCAGTATACGGTGCATTGATATGAAGCACAGTATTGGAAACCTTGCCGCTCTCTGAAACTATCATCAGTATCACAGTCTTGTCATCAACCGGAAGCAGATTTATGTATTTCAGAATATCTTCATCCTGCTTCGGAGTAAGTGCGAATGATGTAAGTTTTGTAATCTCAGAAAGTATCTTTGCCGCATGCCTGATTGTCTTGTCAAATTCAAACATATCCTGGTTGAGCTGTGCTGAAATTATGTTCTTCATCTCATCGCCCATCTCATAGCTGTTCATCATCTGATTCACATAAAGCCTGTATGCCTTCTCAGACGGGACACGACCTGCAGATGTATGAGGATGCGTCAGATAGCCCATCTCCTCAAGATCAGACATTTCATTACGGATAGTTGCAGCACTTACACCAAGATCGTGATTCTTTGACAGGCTCCTTGAACCAACCGGTTCTGCAGTATTGATAAAATCTGAAATGACCGCCTGCAGTATCTTCAGTTGTCTATCACTCAATTCCATATCCTGTCTCCTTCTGTTAGCACTCATTAAGTCCGAGTGCTAACTACAATATAAATATACATCCATAAGGAGTATGTGTCAATAGATTATCTCTAAAATTTGTTTTAAATAATATAAAAAATCCGGTTTCCCGGATTCTAAATAAGGTTCTTCTTCTTCAGTATATCATACGCCAGCTCAACAGCCTCGTACACCATACCGTCACAGTGGTCTTTTTTATTTCCGCCTTCCTCTCTGTTAATTCTGAGAAGATCGCTGCAGTTCACAAAACCACGGTGATTCTCCCTGAGCTTTCTCAGATACTCCGATGTGGATTCCTGATCATCTGCTCCATAAAGTCCAAGCACCATAAGACCTCCTGTAATGGCTCCGCAAACTGAAGCCATTCTCATTCCGCTGCCGAAATTGGCTGTAAGTCCTGCAGCAGTCTTATCATCAAGACCTGCCCCCTGTGCAAACGGAACGAGTGCGCCCTGTGCACAGTTATAGTGCCTTTCCGTTGAATTTCTCAGTTCTTTTGCCTTTTCAAGGTATTCGCTCATATTATACTCCTCCTATTCAAAAAACATAGATACAAATACAACCGCCATTCCGGCCAGGACTCCGCTTATGCATATTCTGCGGTTACCGCTTCTTATCATATGAGAAAGAAGTTCAAACACGAGAATATATATTATCATTCCCAGAGTGATTGAAATAAGCACGCCTACAACAAATGTATTCATGTACTCCTCAAGAAGAGCCATTATAACTCCGCCTGCAAATGTAGACCCGATGGACATCGCAAGAACAAGATGCCTTTTCAGCCTGTCCTCATTCCTCAGTGTCGAGTAGATAAGCATTCCCATCGGTATGTTGTGCAGTCCGACTCCGAAAGCAAGCGTAACTCCCTGTCTGAAAGACTGAAGAGCTATTCCGTAGACAGCCATCCCCTCAATAATATTATGAAGTATTATGGCAAATGCCGAAATCAGTCCTATATGTATCATTTCTCTCGCTGAATCACCGGGACTTCCATGATCGGGTATAAATACATCAAGTATCTTAAGGAGTGCAACGCCTCCGATAACAAATATCAGTGGAATGTAAAACTCCTCGCCGCTGCAGAACTCCATAAGCTCCGGCAGCAGATCAAAAGCCGCAAGAACCGACATGGCGCCGAAAGCTACTGCAATCGACAGCTGCTCCAGCAATTCCCTGTTCTTAGCCAGCTTTATAATATATATACCCGCAAGAAAGAAAAGGCCCAGCACAAATGTAAGCAATAATGTCATCCAATCCTCCTCCAGCGCAGAAATCCATCCTCAAACACCGCGTCAATCCTACCCTTTTCCCTGTGCCACGATATATACGTCCTGGCAATTGAAAGAATAAGCGCATGTGTCCTGAAACTGCATCCTATATTATAGAAGCGGATAAGTTCTGCTGTTATTTCCTCTGTCGTCATCGGTTTTTCAATTATATCGAGAATGAGCTGCCCAACTTCAAGAACTGTTTTCCTGTCAGTATCGCACACCCTGCATATATCGTCTATAACTCCGCCGTGACCTGTCACAAATTTCCTGGCGTTTATTCTCTTTAGCGTTTCAAAAGATTCAAGTTCATCATCGATACTGTATATGGACTGAAGAGGATATTTTTCCGCAGTCTGCTCATCAAATACAGCATCCCCTATAAACGCTGTTCCATCAGGCATAAGATATCCCACCGACTCCATACTGTGTCCCGCAAGATCAATAACCTCAACTTCAGAGGGAAAGAGCTCAGATGTGACATCCAGGCATCTGCATCCGTCGCTGTAGTATATTCCTCTCCTTGTCAGCTCCGGATAAGGATAACCGCCATAAAAGATGGCAGGTTCAAGAAACGACTTTTCTGCAATGTACGCTTCACAACCCTTTGCAAAAACAGGGCATCCGTATCTTTCCTGAAGATACGCACAGCCCCCGTAATGATCGGTATGGGCATGCGTAAGAAGAATCCCTGCAGGAGTCCATCCCCTGTCATCCAGAATCCTTTCTATCTTCCCGCCTGATTCTTCAGTATTCCCCGCATCAACTATATATACTTCATTTTCATTCCGAAGATAGAACCCTGTTGCGGCAAAACCTTCCAGATACCAGGTTCTATCTCCGACTCTGACTGTTTCATTCATTATCTGACCAGTAAAGAACAGCGTTAACCGCCCTCTTCCATCCTTTCTTCAGATCATTTTTTACTTCATCATTCATAGCAGGTTCAAAAGTTTTTCCAATACCTGATTGTGCAGTTATTTCATCAGGGCTCTTCCAGTATCCGACTGCAAGCCCTGCAAGATATGCAGCACCAAGTGATGTGGTTTCAATGCTTTCAGGCCTTACCACAGTCATGCCGGAAATATCTGCCTGAAACTGCATAAGAAAACTGTTTGCACTCGCACCTCCGTCGACCTTCAGAAACGGAAGTTCGCTGCCGAGATCATCTCTCATTGCACATATGAGGTCATCTGCCTGATACGCAAGTGATTCCAGCACTGCTCTGACAAGATACTTCCTGTCTGAACCTCTTGTCAGACCAAATACAGCTCCTCTTGCGTAAGGATTCCAGTAAGGAGCTCCAAGTCCTGTGAAAGCCGGAACAACGTAAACTCCTCCGTTTCCGTCGGTATCCAGTGCAAGACTCTCTGACTGAGGAGAATTATCTATAAGGCCCAGTTCATCCCTGAGCCACTGAATTGCAGCACCTGATACAAAAACAGATCCCTCCAGTGCATAGTCCACTTTTCCTTCAAGACCCCAGGCAATGGTCGTTATTAGTCCGTGATGGGAGAATACGGGTTTTTCACCTGTATTCATGAGAAGAAAACATCCCGTTCCATACGTACTCTTAGTCTCTCCCGGATTGAAACACTTCTGTCCAAAAAGAGCAGCCTGCTGGTCACCTGCAATTCCGGCAACAGGTATTTTTCCTCCAAATAGAATATCTTCAGTGTATCCGTATATGCAGCTGGACGGTTTTACTTCAGGGAGCATAGAGGCAGGAATACCCAGTATATCAAGTATCTCACTGTCCCAGCAGAGTTCATTTATGTTATACATCATAGTCCTTGATGCGTTTGAATAATCTGTAACATGAACATTTCCGCCCGTCAGTTTCCACAAAAGCCATGTGTCCACAGTTCCGAACAGCAATTCCCCTCTTTCAGCCTTTTCTCTCGCCCCGCTGACATTCTCAAGTATCCACCGCAGCTTGGTCCCGGAAAAATATGCATCCACCGGAAGACCTGTTTTTTCTCTTATCTTCTTCTCAAGACCTCTCTCCTTGAGTCTGTCGCAGTATTCAGCTGTACGTCTGCACTGCCATACGATTGCGTTGTATTCCGGTTTCCCTGTGTTCCTGTCCCAGACAACCGTCGTCTCCCGCTGATTTGTTATACCTATACCAGCAATATCCGCATGTGTGCATCCAATAAGAGCCATCGCTTCCTGGGCAACACTTATCTGCGTAGCCCATATTTCCATCGGGTCGTGTTCAACCCATCCCGGAACGGGAAATATCTGCGTGAATTCTTTCTGGGCAACACTTTTAATCTTTCCGTTTCTGTCATATATGATGCATCTTGAACTTGTTGTTCCCGCATCAAGCGCCATTATATATTTTTTCATCATACAAACTCCATAAGTATTCTGTTCTGAATATCTATTCCCTTAAGGGTAAGTCTGAAAACACCGTCATCAAAATATGCAAACCCACGGTTTACCCATTCCTCTATCTTTTTCCTGCTTTCGGGAAAAACATCAAAAAAATCATTTCCTGTAAACTCTCTGAACTCATCAAGAGAGATCCCTGCCAATCTGCGAAGCCCTGTAAAAACAAACTCGGAAGCACTGTCAAATGCCGTGTTCACATGAACTCTGCGACCGTCTCTGCCGCATCCGTTTATATACTCTTCAAGGGAGGAAGTATTTACAGTTCTTACTCCTTCCTCAAACGAGGATGCTCCAAGACCTGCACCTGTATAGTCTGCCATTGACCAGTACTTCAAATTATGTCTGGATTCGAATCCTTTTTTTGCGCAGCTGCTGACTTCATAATGACAGTATCCGGATTCAGCCAGAAAGGCTGCGGCATAATGATACATATTTCTGTCTGTTTCCTCATCTGTCTCTGTAATAGTACCGTTCTCATACATTCTGTAAAAAGGTGTACCCTCTTCAATCTGAAGACTGTAAAACGATATATGTTCAGGATCCATTGAAACTGCCCTGGAAAGTGTCTGCTTCCATATATCCATTGAAAGTCCCGGAACGGCAAACATCAGATCCATGCTGATATTGTCAAATCCGGCTTTCCTCGCAAGGCTGTACGAGTCTGCTGCCTCATCGGCTGTATGTATTCTGCCGAGTCTTCTGAGAACATCATCATTAAAGCTCTGAATGCCGAAGCTGATTCTGTTTATCCCTGCCGAAAGATATCCGGAAAGGCTTTCTCCCGTCACAGTACCCGGATTCGCCTCAACAGTTATTTCACTTCCTTCAGATAATGCGAAACTACTGCTGCATGCATCAAGAATGCGGTATATTTCACCGGGAGACAGAAGTGTAGGTGTCCCTCCTCCGATATATACTGTATCTGCACATCTTCCGTCTCCTCTTTCACGAATCTCAAAGCAGAGCGCATCAAGGTATTCTTCCCTTAAAAGTCCGCTGTCAAACGAAAGGAAATCACAGTATGCGCATTTTCTGATACAGTACGGTATATGAATATATATCCCGGTTCTGCTATTTGTTGTCATCATACTTTAACACTGCAGTGAAAGCTTCCTGAGGAACCTCAACAGTACCGAACTGTCTCATTCTCTTTTTACCTTCCTTCTGCTTCTCAAGGAGTTTCTTCTTTCTTGAAATATCACCGCCATAGCACTTGGCTATAACATCCTTGCGGTATGCCTTTACTGTTTCTCTCGCAATTACGTCTCTTCCGATTGCTGCCTGAATAGGAACTTCAAACTGATGTCTGGGTATAATCTCCTTGAGTTTTTCACAGACAAATTTTCCTCTCGCTCTTGCTTTTGATTCATGTACAATCATCGAGAACGCATCGACAAGTTCCTTGTTGAGAAGCACATCCAGCTTAACCACATTAGATTTTTCGTATCTGACAAATTCATAGTCAAGCGAACCGTACCCTCTGGTCTTAGACTTGAGTGCATCGAAGAAATCATAAATTACTTCATTAAGCGGCATTTCATAATGAAGCAGAACTCTCGACGGAGTGATATACTCCATATGAATCATATTGCCTCTTCTATCCTGGCACAGTTCCATAATGCTTCCAACATATTCCTTCGGAATCATTATATCAGCCTTTACTATCGGTTCTTCTATATGATCAATTGTAAGAGGATCAGGAAGGTTTGTAGGATTCTGAATCATCTCTTCGGTCCCGTCCTTCATAACAACCTTGTATATTACACTCGGTGAAGTTGTGATTACTCCAAGATCAAACTCTCGTTCGAGCCGTTCAACTATGATTTCCATATGAAGTAGACCTAGGAATCCGCATCTGAAACCGTATCCGAGGGCAGACGATGTTTCAGGTTCAAAATTGAACGCCGCATCATTTACCTGAAGCTTCTCAAGCGCATCCTTGACATTTTCGTATTTTTCACCTTCGGCGGGATAAATTCCACAGTAAACCATCGACTGTACTTTCTTGTATCCCGGAAGCGGTGTTTCTGTCGGATTATCATCCAAAGTAATTGTATCGCCCACTCTTGCATCCGCAACCTGCTTGATTGAAGCGCATATATATCCTACATCTCCTGCACGAAGCATTCTCGCAGGAACATATCCCGGCGAATATGTTCCTACTTCAGTTACTTCATATACCTTCTTTGAATTCATCATACGGATCATGTCGCCTTTTTTTACCTGTCCGTCAAACACTCTTGCAGTAATGATAACGCCCTTGTAGTTATCATAATATGAATCAAAAATGAGTGCCTTGAGCCTGTCATCACAGTCCCCCGAAGGTGAAGGAATATTCTTAACTATATCTTCAAGAACATCTTCTATGCCGATTCCTGCCTTTGCTGAAATGAGAGGGGCCTCCTGCGCCTCTATTCCTATCATTTCCTCAATTTCATCCTTGACTTCGTCCGGCCTTGCACTTGCCAGGTCCATCTTGTTCAGTACCGGTCTTATTTCCAGATCTTCATCAAGAGCAAGATATACGTTTGCAAGCGTCTGCGCCTCAACTCCCTGCGTGGCATCTACAACCAGAACTGCCCCTTCACATGCCGCAAGACTTCTTGACACCTCATAGTTGAAATCCACATGTCCCGGAGTATCTATAAGATTGAGGATGTATTCGTTTCCATCCTGGGCTCTGTAGACAAGTCTTGTTGTCTGCAGTTTGATTGTAATTCCACGCTCCCTCTCAAGGTCCATATTATCAAGAAACTGCTCCTTCATATCACGTTCCGCCACAAGACCTGTCTTTTCGATCAGTCTGTCAGCAAGTGTTGACTTCCCGTGATCTATATGAGCAATAATGCTGAAATTTCGAATATACTGCTGATATGAATTCATATTCACCTCTCCATAAGTTATA
>JAEDDI010000015.1 GCA_016293805.1 Bacillota bacterium
AAGGGTTTTACCCGTCTGTTAAAAACCACGCGTTTGACGCGTGGTTCGTTTTTGCGCAATTTTCCCCTGCCATGTATCCCTTCTTCGCATTTCATTATGTATCGTGTTCAGAATTGTCCTTTTTCTGTAGCTCCATTCAGGTGCTATCAGTATGGGCCTTGGTGCATCTGCTGATAGTCTGTGTATCGTTATATCGTCAGGTACAAGTTCAAGGGCTGAAATTACAAGATCGGCATATTCTTCTATGGAGTTAAACGGGATATACCCCGGGTCTGTTTCGGCAAGTCTTGAGTTTTTTACAACATTAAGCATATGGAATTTGATGCCGAAAGGATGAAGCGACGCGACATATCTGACAGAATCGAGCATGTCATCTCTTGTCTCTCCCGGTATTCCGAATATCAGGTGGACAACAGTCCTTATGCCGGCCTTGTCAAGTCTTTCAAATGTTTCTTCGAATACCGAAAGAGGATAGCATCTGTTGATGAATTCCGCAGTTTTGTCATGCATTGTCTGAAGACCAAGTTCCACCCAGAGGAATGTTTTTTCGTTAATTTCTTTCAGAAGGTCAAGTGCTTCATCTGAAATACAGTCTGGCCTTGTTGCGACTGCAAGCCCCACAACACCTTTGTGTTCCAGCGCACTGTAGTACTTTTCTCTCAGAACACCTGCAGGAGCATATGTATTTGTGTGGTTCTGAAAATATGCGATATAGTCAGCATCAGGCCATTTGTCACTCAGAAGTCTGATCTGCTGGCTGATTGTACCCGCAAAGTGCCCTGTTCCGTTATCTGCACAGAATATGCAGCCTCCAGTTCCCTTGGTACCGTCTCTGTTGGGACATGTAAATCCACCCTCAAGTGACAGCTTTATAATCTTTTTGCCGAATTTTTCTTTCAGATATGTACCTATCTGATTCATCCTGTTCTGGTTGAAATTGTTGGCCATTATTGTTCCTCTTTATATTTCTTTGACATCGGTTATATGATATAATAAATATGTATGTTTAGCAATAATTCGGAGAAATACATGAATAAAAAAGTATATGGAAGAACTCTGTGCCCATGCAGTGATGAGATTGCTGCAGGCAGTATGGATTCAGGAATGAACCTCAGGCTTGAAAGACCGTCTCTTCTTCTTCACAGCTGCTGCGGACCATGCAGTACAGCTGTTCTTGAGAGGCTTGTTGATGATTACAATGTTACTGTTTATTTCTATAATCCGAATATAACAGATGAGGCAGAGTACAGAGCAAGACTTGATGCACAGAAACAGGTAATCTCCTATTTCAACAGCAGCAGGTTTCTCATGGAACCTGTAGGACTCATAGAAGGGGAGTACTGCCCCGTTGATTATTTTGATAAAGTGAAAGGTTTTGAGAATGAGCCGGAAGGCGGTGCAAGATGTTCTCTGTGCTTTGAGATGAGACTTCGCGCATCCGCAGAATGTGCACTGCAGAGGGGATTCGAGATGTTTGCGACTACACTCACTGTGAGTCCTCACAAGAACTACAGGATTATCTCTGCCATAGGGAACAGTATTTCAGAAGAAATGAAGGTTGGATATCTTGACATGGATTTCAAGAAGAAGGCCGGATTTCAGAGGAGTGTTGAGCTTTCGAAGGAGATAGGACTTTACCGTCAGAATTATTGTGGATGCGAGTTTTCAAAGTGGTTTTTGAAATAGGGAAGGAAGCTTTTGAAATATCTGGATATAGTTGTTGATAATAAGGCAAGGGCGACTGACTGCTTTTACACATATACATGTGATGATGACAGCATCAGGATAGGACAGAAGGTATATGTTACATTCGGAAGAAGCAGAAAACCCAGAGCCGGATATGTTTTTGCCATTCATGACAGTTACGGCGGGGATTATAATCTCAAGCCGATAGAGTATGCTGATGATGATATATGTCTTGGTGAAGAGATTGTACGCACCTGCATCTGGATGAAGTCCAGATACGTAATACGTTATATAGATGCTGTTAAATGTTTCATACCTCCGGCAGGCAGGCCGGCGGATACGGCGAGCGGGGAAAAGTCAGTAACAGCAAAAGAAGAAAAAAGGAAACTGACAGAAGAGCAGCAGCTGGCATTTGATGAGATAAGTGCTGCTATGGACCGGGGCAGAAGAGAAATATTTCTCGTTCACGGCGTAACATCATCCGGGAAGACAGAAGTATATATGCATGCAATCGATAAGGCTCTTGCTGATGGAAAGACTGCTGTGATGATGGTGCCTGAGGTTGCACTTACCAGGGAAATAATCAGGAGATTTGAAAAAAGGTTCGGAAGTGATGAGATAGCTGTAATTCACTACAGGATGAGTAAATCCAAAAGAACTGAAACATGGCATAAGATCAGGCAAGGTCAAAAAAGAATAGTAATCGGTGCAAGGTCTGCAGTGTTTGCACCCCTGGATAATATTGGAATTATAATACTCGATGAAGAGCATGAATCAACGTATAAATCCGATATGACGCCCAAATATGATGCTCTTGATGTGGCGGTAAAACGTGCCGGTGAGTACGGCTCGGTTGTTGTTCTGGGCAGCGCAACGCCCTCTGTTGTATCATCATACCGTGCAGAACAGGGAATATACAAAAAGATTGAACTCAGGAAGAGATACAATGACAACAGACTTCCTTTTGTTGAAGTGACAGATATGGAAAAAGAGCGCAGAGGCGGAAATTTCTCAATGTTCAGCAATGTGCTCTATGAAAGGATAAATGAGAATCTGAGAGAGGGAAGACAGGTTATTCTGTTTCTCAACAGAAGAGGATTTTCAACATATTTAAGCTGTGATTCCTGCGGGCATGTGATGAAATGCCCGGACTGCGGCATATCGCTTACTTATCATAAGGATATAGGGAAGATTAAGTGTCACTACTGCGGCAGAACCTTCACAGTACCGAGGAGATGTCCGGACTGCGGCAATCCTCTCTCATACAGAGGAACAGGCACACAAAAACTTGAAGATGAAGTGGCAGAACTGTTTCCTGATGCTGTATATGACAGACTGGATTTCGATGTTGCAAGCAGAAAGGGTGCATCCGAAAAGGTGCTTTCAGACTTCAGGAAAGGAAAGACGGATATACTGATTGGAACACAGATGATAGCCAAGGGCCTTGATTTTGATAATGTGGGTCTGGTCGGTATAATGTCGGCTGACAATGAGCTTAATATACCGGATTACAGATCTGCCGAGAGAACTTTCCAGCTTATTACACAGGCAGCAGGACGGGCAGGACGCGGTGACTACAGAGGCCGTGTTGTAATTCAGAGTTTCATGTGTGATAATTATGCTGTAAAGTACGCTGCTGCTAACGATTATGAGAGCTTCTGCAGGGAGGAGCTTTCAATCAGAAAAATGATGGATTATCCTCCATATACGGACTTAATCAAGCTTCTGTTTACAGGCAGAACAGAGGAGGAAACATCAGAGTTGGCCGGAAGATGCTGTGAATATATAAAAAACAGAATCTCTTCTGTCAGGATATATAATCCGCAGCCCTCGCCTGTAAGCAGAATCAGGGAAGTCTACAGATATCAGACAATAATTAAATGTCCAAAGGGGAAGAGAAGACAGTACCTTGCAGTGATTGAGGAACTTATTAATATGAACAGGAATAAAAGCGTTAATATTGTAGTGGATGTTAATCCATATAGTTTCGTTTGATGGAGGTTTATATATATGGCGTTAAGAAATATAGTTAAAGAAGGGGACGAAATTCTCAGAAAAGAATGCAGAATTATTGATCCTGTAACAGACAGAACAAGGACAATGCTGGATGATATGCTTGAGACCATGAGAGAGTCTGCAGGAGTCGGCATTGCAGCCCCGCAGGTGGGAGTAATGAGAAGAGCCTTTATTATAGAGCCGGAGCCTGGCGAAGTAACAGAGTTCATAAATCCCGTAGTGCTTGAATCATCCGGAAGTCAGATCTGCACTGAAGGCTGTCTTAGCGTTCCAGGCAGATTTGGGGAAGTTGAAAGACCTGAATATGTAAAAGTTAAGGCTCTTGACAGGAACGGAGAAGAGTTTGAAATAGAACTCAGCGGATTTCCTGCTGTTGTTTTCAGCCATGAAAACGATCATCTCAGCGGAGTACTGTTCATAGATAAGGCTGTTAATCTGAGAGATGAATCCGAGATTGAAGAAGAGGAGATGGAGTAGATTATGAAGGTAGTGTATATGGGTACACCGGAGTTTGCTGTTTTGCCTCTTGAGAGAATATCCGGCAGATTTGAAGTCGGATATGCTGTGACTTCTCAGGATAAACCCAGAAACAGAGGAAAGAAGCTTCAGTTCACTCCAGTCAAAGAGAAGGCGATTGAACTTGGTATCGAGGTGCTGCAGCCTGATAAAATAAAGGGAAATACAGAATTTATCAACACGCTCAGGGAATACGATCCCGATGTTATAGTTGTTGCGGCTTACGGAAAACTTCTCCCTAAGGAAATACTGGAACTTCCAAGATTTGGGTGCATCAATATCCATGCATCGCTTCTTCCGAGGCACAGAGGCGCCGCACCTATACAGAACAGCATTCTCATGGGAGATGAGAAGACAGGCGTGACAATAATGAGGATGGCTGAAGGTCTTGATACGGGCAATATGATATTAAAGGCTGAAACAGAGACGGCAAACAAGACAAGCGGAATGCTTCATGATGAGCTTTCTGCCATAGGAAGTGAATTGGTAGTTGAAGTGCTTGATGCAATGGAGAGAGGCGAAACTATAAATGAGGAAGTTCAGGATGAAAGCCTGTCATGCTACGCTCCGATGATATTCAAAAAAGATGGAGAAATAGATTTCACACTCTCCGCTGAGGAGATAGAGAGAAAGACACGTGCGTTCGATCCGTGGCCGGGAGCATATACCTATCTGGGTGAAGAACAGTTTAAGATATGGGAGGCAGATGTCATAGGAGAAGAAACTGATGCCGCCCCGGGAACAGTATTATCATCAGATGCATCGGGCATAAGGATTGCAGCCGGAAAGGGGATAATCAGCGCCAGGATTATACAGGTTCCAGGCAGGAAAAGAACCCCGGTGTCTGAATATATTAAAGGAAACAGTATAGCTGCGGGAACTGTACTGGGTAAGGAGAATTAATTATGTATGGATGGAGTTATGTACTTGTTGTTTTTGCCTGCATATTCACATTCTGGGCGCAGCTTAAAGTAAGCAGAGCATATGGCAGATACAGCAGAGTACCGAACAGAAGGGGTATAACAGGAGCCCAGGCGGCAGGAATGATTATGAGGGCAAACGGTATTGATGTTCCGGTGGAAGTTATTCCAGGCAAGCTTTCTGATCATTTTGATCCTTCGGCAAATGTGCTGAGACTGTCAAGTGAGGTTGCAAACGGTTCAACAGTTGCATCAGTTGCGATTGCAGCACATGAAGTCGGGCATGCGCTTCAGCATGCTGAAGATTATACACCGATAAAGATCAGAGGAGCAATTGTTCCCGTCGTGAACATCTCATCAAAGCTTGCATGGCCGCTTATTGTTCTTGGAATTATTCTTTCAGCTGCAGGCAGAGCGGATGGAATCGGCGATACGGTTCTTCTGATTGGAATAATACTGTTTGCTGCGGTGGTGGCTTTTCATATGGTGACTCTGCCGGTCGAGCTGAATGCCAGCAGAAGGGCACTTGCCCAGCTTGAGGCTGCAGATATTGTATTTGAAGATGAAACGAAGGGTGCACGCCGGGTGCTTAAGGCGGCTGCAATGACATATCTTGCGGCACTGGCTGTTGCACTTGCACAGTTAATTAGACTTCTTGTTATTAGAGGGGAGGACTGACATGGATAAGAACAGAAAAACAGCATATAACGCACTTGTTGATATTGAATCTAAAAAATCATATTCAAACCTTGCACTGAATCATCACATAATTGTGGGAAAACCCTCATCACCTGCCTTCGTAAGAGAACTTGTATACGGGGTACTGGAGAATAAAATGCTGCTTGACTACATTATCGATCAGCTTGTTCCATCCGGAGCAGCCAAGCTTCGCATCAGTGAACTGACTATTCTAAGGATGGGAATCTATCAGCTGGGGTATATGAACAGCGTACCTGAATACGCAGCTGTAAATGAAAGCGTTAATCTTGCCAAGAGATTCACATCGGGCAAGAAGGGCTTTGTAAACGGAGTGCTCAGAGCATATATAAGAGAGAAATTCACAATCAAGCTACCCGACAGAAACGAAGATGAATTGAGATATCTTTCAGTCAGGTATTCATATGAACCGTGGATAATCAGTCTGTGGCTGGAACAGTATGATGCTGAATTTGTTGAGGAACTTCTCGCAGCCGGAAATGAAACACCTGAGATGGTTATTCGTATGAACTGGCTCAAGACAGTAAAGAGCGATCTTATGGCAAGACTTGAGAAAAAGGGATACAAGGTCAAAAACGGCAGACTTTGCCAGAATGCAATTATAGTAGAGGGACCGGAAATACTTGGCAACAGTATCTATGAAGAGGGATATTACTCCATTCAGGATGAGGCGTCCATGCTTACAAGTGAAAAACTCAATCCGCAGAAGGGTGATTTTGTAATAGACGTATGTGCGGCACCGGGAGGAAAAACTCTTGCGATAGCCGAGAGAATGGATAACAAGGGAACAATTCTGGCATCAGATATATACAAGAGAAAACTTGAGCTTATAGACAGAGAGGCAAAGAGACTCGGTGTTGAGAATATAACATTAAGAACCTGGGATGCAACAAGAGTAGATTCAGAACTTATAGGCAAGGCAGACAGAGTGCTGTGCGATGTTCCTTGTTCGGGTCTTGGAGTGGTAAGAAGAAAACCTGAAATAAAGTACAAGAGATATACCAGGGAAATGGAGCTTCTTACAGTAAAGCAGAGATCGATACTCGAGGCGTCATCAAAGTATGTAAAGATGGGCGGAACCATCGTATACAGCACATGCACCATTAACAAGTATGAAAACGACAGAGTTGTAAACGACTTCCTGGCAAAATACAAGGAATTTGAGGAAATTGAAAGAAAACAGCTGTTTCCTAATGTGGATGGAACCGATGGCTTCTTCTATTGTGTAATGAGGAGAAAAACATTCTAAAGAGGTAGAGAAATGCTGCAGATTGGATATAGAACGCATAAGGGCGTAGTGCGAACACACAATGAGGATGCCTGCTTCATACTGCCTGAGAAGGATATATATATCGTTGCAGACGGTGTGGGCGGCAGGTCTGCGGGTGAAGTGGCTTCCAGAACATGCGTGTACGAGATAACACAGTATGTTAACCGAAACAGCCTGCCAGAATATGCGACTGCAATAATGGTAAGAGATTATCTGAAAGACTGTATTGTCAAAGTCAATGATATAATATACAGCAGGGAACTTGAGAGTGAAGAAGGTCAGGGAATGGCTACAACTCTTGTTCTGTGCTGTGTCAGGGGAAATTATGCATATATAGGTCATGTGGGGGACAGCAGAGCGTATATTCTGAGAAACGGCAAGCTTATTCAGATTACAGAAGATCATACGTATGTCAATGCTCTTTTGCAGGCGGGTGTCATTTCGTCTGAAGAGGCGCGCACACATGAAAAACGTCATATGATTACAAGAGCTGTCGGTGCAGAGAAGGATATAAAGCCTGATTTCAAGCAGGTTGAAATCAGAGAGGGTGATATAATACTGCTGTGTACTGATGGTCTTACAGGTGAGGTGGATGATGAGAGAATTGCCCAGATCCTCTCTGAAGACGGTATAACTATGGCACAGGCATCAGACAGGCTTATTAAAGAAGCAAATGATGCAGGTGGGAATGATAATGTTACGGCTATATGTCTTAGAGTTTAGGAGGAGCAGATGAGCGTTAAATTACTTGCAGGAAGATATGAACTGCTTGAAAAAATAGGCGACGGAGGGATGGCGGTAGTCTACAAGGCAAGATGCCGTCTGCTGAACAGGTTCGTTGCAATCAAAATTCTTAAGCCGGAATTTGCAAAAAATCCGGACATTATTGAGAGTTTCAGAAGAGAATCACAGGCTGCTGCCGGGCTTTCTCATCCAAATATTGTAGGTATATTTGATGTCGGAAGAGAGGGGAATCTTCATTACATCGTAATGGAACTCATAGAGGGACAGACACTCTCAAAAATGATTGAAAAAGAAGGCCCGATAGAATACCACAAGGTTATAGACATCACAAAGCAGATTGCTTCAGGACTTTCGTATGCACATAAGCATCATATAATTCACAGAGATATCAAGCCTCACAATATTCTAATGACACCGGACGGAGTGGCAAAGATTGCAGATTTCGGTATCGCTAAGGCCATGTCTGAATCTATTGACGATGACAGTGAGGAAATGGTAATGGGTTCTGTGCACTACTTCTCTCCGGAACAGGCAAGAGGAGGATATGTCGATGAGAAATCTGACATATATTCACTTGGCATAGTGATGTATGAGATGCTTACAGGAAGGGTACCGTTTGACGCGGAGACTCCTGTACAGGTAGCTCTTATGCATATAAATGAACAGATGATTCCGCCTTCAAGATATGTGCCTACTATTCCTCCGAGACTTGAGGCAATTATACTTAAGGCTACAGCCAAGGTTCAGGTAAGCAGATACGCAAATGTTGATGAGATAATAAAAGAACTTGATAAGATTGAACTGATATCAGCTGTTGTAGGAGAAGAAGCTGTAGCGCCTGAAATAAGAAAGACGGACAGAACCGCACTCGATAAGCAGAAGAAAGAAGCGCCAGCAGAAAAAAAGAAAAGAAATAAAAAGAATTCCGAAGGAAACAGCAGGAAATATATAATAATCGGAGCAGTTTTACTTGCTGCAGTGGCAGTGATTGCATCTATATTCGTATTCGGTGGCGGAAAAGGAAAAGTCGTTGTTCCTGACCTGAGAGGGTATACATATGAAGAGGCCGAACAGGAACTTGAAAGCCTTGGCCTTGAAATAGAAAAGGGCAATGAGGTATTCAGCGATGAGTATGATGAGGGACAGATTGTATCACAGTCACCGAAACCTGATATGGAAGTCAAGAAAGGCAAGTCTATCAGGGTCAACATCAGTAAAGGATCCGGAATGGAAACGGTTCCAAATGTTATAGGCATGACTGAAAGTCAGGCAAGGGAGGCCCTTGAAGCAAAGGGTTTCCAGCTCGGAAGAGTTACAGAAGAAGAAAGCAGTCAGGTTGCAGGAACTGTTGTAAGACAGTCGCCTGTTTCAGGAACTGAGGCCGAAAGCGGAAGCGCTGTAGATATTGTTATAGCGAAGGAAGTTCAGAAACAGGAAGTGGCAATGCCGGGTCTTCTTGGAAAATCTCTTGCATCTGCACAGGCGGCCATTGAAAATGCAGGACTTACTGTAGGAAATGTTACATATGCATACAGCAGTGACTATCCGGAAGGGCAGGTAATGGAGCAGCAGTACGGAAGCGGAACCAGTCTTGAAAAGGGAACGTCAGTAAGCATTGTAATCAGCAAAGGGGCTGAACCTCAGGAGCCTGAGGAACCTTCTGATAACGAAGAGGACGAGTAATGCACGGACTTATTATAAAGGGAATTGCAGGGTTTTATTACGTTAAATGCGGTGACACAGTATATGAATGCAAAGCCAGAGGCATATTCAAAAAAAGAGGAATCTCACCGACTGTCGGGGACAGAGTTGACATTTCTGCTGTAGATGATGAAAAAGGCGTAATAGAGGATATTATGCCCCGCAGAAATCTGTTTATACGGCCGCCCATTGCAAATATAGACTGCTTCATAGTTGTAATGGCAGCTTCACATCCGGAACCTAATTTTCCGGTTATTGATAAATTTCTCGTAATGGCTGATGTGAATAACACAGATGCTGTTCTTGTTGTAAACAAGACAGACCTTGCTTCGGAGGATAAACTCAGGCAGATAAGAGAAATATATGGAAATATCTGCGATGTTGTTTTTATGAATGCCAGGGAAGGAAGGGGCATAAGTGACCTTGCCGAGAGGATTTCCGGAAAGACTGCAGCATTTGCAGGCCCTTCAGGGGTGGGAAAATCAACAATCCTGAATGCACTTCTTCCGGATGTAAACGTCAGGACAGGAAGCGTATCTGACAAGACAAGGCGCGGAAAGCACACAACCAGACATGTTGAGATATTTGAAGCGGAAGGCGGCGGAATGATATATGATACGCCGGGATTTACCTCATTTGATATAATTGAGACAGGTGAAGAGGAACTTGACCTTCACTTTCCGGAGATTGCAGTGTACAAGGGACAGTGTTATTTCGACAACTGCAGACATCTGAAAGAACCGTCATGTGCAGTTAGAAAAGCTCTTGAAGATGGGAAAATACACCCTATGAGATACAAATCGTATGTCTCCCTTATACAGGCTATGCGTGAAAACAGAAAATATTAAGGAGAAAAGCAATGAATAAACTTGCACCTTCGATTCTCTCAGCTGATTTTTCAAGACTGGGAGAACATGTAAGTGAGATAGAAAAAGCAGGAGCGGATATGGTTCATGTTGATGTTATGGATGGTCACTTTGTTCCGAATATAAGTTTTGGAGCAGCTGTGATGAAAAGCCTTGTTGGCAGAACCGGACTTCCGTTTGATGTGCATCTGATGATTGAGAATCCTGACAGGTACATCTCTGATTTTGTGACCGAGAATACAGAATATATCACAGTTCATCAGGAAGCATGCCCTCACATCCACAGGACTGTTCAGAATATCAAGAGCCTGGGAGTAAAAGCGGGAGTTGCAATTAATCCGGGAACACCTGTGTGTCTTCTCGAGGATATACTTGAGGACGTGGATATGATTCTTGTAATGAGTGTAAATCCGGGATTTGGAGGGCAGAAGTTCATAAACAGGACGATTGATAAAATACGCGATCTTGACGGAATAAGAAGCAGGAGAAATCTGACTTTTGAAATAGAAGTGGACGGAGGTGTGACTTCTCAGAATGTAGGGCATCTGATTGATGCCGGAACAGACATTGCAGTTGCAGGTTCTGCGGTGTTCAGAGGAGACATTAAAGCGAATGTAGAATCATTCAGAGAACATATGAAATAGAAAGGGCTGCAGGGCAGCCCATTTTTTGGAGGTATAGATAATGAGAATATCCTTTCTTTCGGAGAACAAGACCAATAATCCGGGAATATGTGCTGAACATGGGCTTTCAATATATATTGAAACAGATGAAATGAATATTCTGTTTGATGCAGGAGCATCAGATATGTTTGCGGAAAACGCGCAGAAGATGGGAATAGATTTAAGAAATGCTGACTTCTGCGTTATTTCTCACGGACATTATGATCACACCGAAGGAGTTCCATATTTTGCATCACTTAACAAAGATGCGAAGATAATCCTTCACTGTGAAGCATATATTGATACATATGAAATAGATGCTAACGGGAGAATTGATCCTGTGACAACAGGAATAAGGTGGGATGAGCAGGTCAGAAAAGATCTTGAAAGCCGCATAATATTCACTGACAGAGAGTTATGGCTTAGTGAAAACATAGCAGTATCGGGAACTATTGATGATATTGAAGGCTCTCCGATGACAGAATATTTCTACGAAAAGCGAGGCGACGAGTACATTAAAGACCCGATGAATCATGAACAGTTTCTTGCAGTGAGAACAGAAAAGGGTGTGTTTGTGTTTTCGGGATGCAGTCACAGAGGAGTACGGCCTGTTTTAGCTCATGTTAAAAGGCTGTTCCCGGGTGAAAAGATAGCCGGACTTGCTGCAGGAATGCATTTATACAACGCAGACAGCAGGACAAGGACTGAAATAGTAAATGAAGTAGCTGAACTGGATATGGAAATGGTTATGCCTGTGCACTGCACAGGAATAGATGCAATATGCGAGCTGAAAACCGCACTTGGAGAAAAATGCATCGTAGCATCTGCAGGAGATATATATGAATATTAGGGAGGTGGCAGTCAGATATCTGGAAAACAGGCCAAGAACATGCACAGAAATGAAGAGGCGACTCACTGAAAAAGGTTTTGAAAAAGAAGAAATTGAGAAAACGGTAGAGGAGCTTATCAGCCTTGGTTTTTTAAATGACAGGGAATACGTAAATATGTATATTAATTACGGGTTCTCTAAAGGAAAAGGAATCAGACTTATTAAATATGAACTTTACGAAAAGGGAATCTCATCAGAGGATATTGATGAAGGTATTTCAGAATATGAAGAGGAATACGGGTATGATTTCAGCGCCGGTGAAAAAGAGAGGGCTATGGCTTATGCTCTTAAGATATGCGAAGACGGAAGTATTGATGAGAAGACAAAAGCAAGACTGGCAAGACGTCTTTCATCAAAGGGATTTGAAAGCGGAGTAATATATTCAGTAATTAATGAACTTGCATGTGATGCAGGAGATGGTGATGAAACAGTTTGACAGAACGATAAAACTTGTAGGTGAAGAGAATTTTGAAAGAATCAGAAAAGCTCACATTGCAGTCTTTGGTATAGGAGGAGTAGGAGGCTATGCAGTCGAAGCTCTTGTAAGGGCGGGAGTTGGCAGAATAGATATTGTAGACAGTGATACTGTGGATATTACAAATCTCAACAGACAGATAATTGCCCTTCATTCAACTGCAGGAAAGAGCAAGGTCAGGGTGTTTGAAGAACGGATAAAGGATATAAATCCGCAGTGTATAGTTAATGCATATGAAATGTTCTTTCTTCCCGGCAATGCACATGTTTTCGATTTTGAATCTTATGATTATGTTATTGATGCTGTTGATACAGTGGCAGCAAAGATTGAGCTTGCAGTAAAATGCAGCGAATCAGGAACGAGAATTATATCATCAATGGGAACAGGAAACAAGGTTCATCCTGAAATGTTTGAGATAGCAGACGTATTTGAAACAGAGATCGATCCTCTTGCAAAAGTGATGAGAAAAGAACTCAGAAAACGAGGAATCACCCATATGACATGTGTCTATTCAAAAGAAAAACCTGTTAAAACTGAATCAAGAACTCCAGCAAGCATATCTTTTACGCCGCCGGTTGCAGGTATGATTCTGGCATCAAAAGTTATTTCTGATATTATGTGTGATGAATTATGATGATACGTAAAGCATGCATCTCGGATTTTGATACGGTTACTTCGTTTTACGATGAGGTCATCGATGAATTGAAGAATCTCAGACATCATCCTGACTGGAAGAAGGGAATATACCCGAACAGAAATCTGATAGAAAACCTGATATCGCGAAATGTTCTGTATCTTGCGGAGGAAAAAGGAAGTATCTCAGGAGCATTCGTGCTTGATGAGAATTCTAATCCGGAATACTGCAGTGTAAAATGGAGCACAGATGCTGCGATGGATGAATGTCTTGTAATTCATCTGTTTGCCGTAAGGATTAAAGAACGCGGAAAAGGAACAGCTGACATGCTTCTTGCACATGCGGTAAGGGAGGCATCTGATACCGGAAGGAAGGCTGTAAGACTTGATGTACTTGTGGGAAATAATACAGCAGACAGATTCTACCTGCGTAACGGATTCAAATACATAGATACAATCAGCATGTATTACGAGGACACAGGGACAGTTATGTTCAACATGTATGAGTATGCAATAGAGGGTGCAAAAAAAGGACATGGTAAAGGTTAATATTGAAGTGTCAAAGGGGTTTAAAATATTCCAAGGAGGTTTAATATGACTTTTTTACCTATATTGCTTACATCAGCAGCCGCATTGCTTTATCTTGTTCTCCTTTCAGAAATGAAGAAGGAGAGTCTGATGAGAAGACACAGACGTGAAACAGCAAGAACAGAGTTTGAACAGATATACACTACCGATATATATGATATAAATGGATACAGAAAATGCAGCTGAAACCGTTCTGTTGTCAATCGGTCCATAAAATGATATAATTAGTTATCAAATCAAGGGAGACCTATTATGACTAAGACTATTACTATTATCCGTGAAATGGACTATTTCTTTGTTGATATTTTTGAGAAGCAGAAGGAGCTTGACACCAGAATATATGCACAGTCCCAGCCCAGGAATCTTTTCAAGAAAAAAGATTATCAGGCAAATATTGATGAATACAAGAAACTGAAGAATCTTGCACTCAAGATAAATCCTTCCGGATATGATCCTGATCCGGAGGATGAGGATCTTCTTGAACTTATAGTTTCATTTGAGGAAGTTCTTGCAGTATACAATATGTACTGCGACAGAGGAATTGCAGTACAGGAGCTGCTCAGAAGGAAGGCGGAAGGTGACAAGTACAAGCACAGCCTGTACAGTGAGGCAGCAGATAAACAGAGAGCGGCTGCAGCCTTATTCCAGACAAAGATGAACGATTTCAATGCGGAGTATTCAGAGTATAAGGAAATGATGGCAGAAGAGGTATAAGTATGTCAGCCGGAAATATCAAGAAACTGTATATCCTGTATATATTAAATGTGCTGAAGAAGTATTCGGACTACGAACACAGACTGACGCAGAAGGATATAATCAGTCACATCAGAACCGACTACGGTGTGGAATGCGAAAGAAAAGCAATTGCAAGAAATATCGGCGATCTGATTGATTTTGGATATGATATCGAGCAGGACGGCGGTTATTATCTGGCACAGAGGGAGTTTGAGGACAGTGAACTTAGACTGCTGATAGATTCTGTTCTCAGTTCCAAATATATACCGGCAGCACAGGCCAAAACGCTTATTAAGAAACTGATAAACCAGTCCAGCGATTATTTCAGCAAGCAGGTTAAGCATTTTTCAAATATAGACAGAATGGAGCACAATCCAAGTCAGCTGTTTTACACAATTGAAATTCTAAGTGAAGCAATTGACAAGAAGAAAAAAGTTTCGTTCTTCTACAACAAGTATGATGAGAAGATGCAGCTTCATCACACCAAGAATGAACCTCATCTGGTCAATCCGTATCAGATTGCGATTGCAAACGGCAGATACTACCTTATAGGTAATATCGATAAAATGAGCAACGCCGCACATTTCAGGGTAGAAAGAATATCTGATGTAATAATCGAAAAGGACAGTGTCAAGCCGATTAATGAGGTTGAGGAGTTCAGGAACGGTCTTGATCTGCCTAAGCACATGGCCGAACATATATATATGTTCTCAGGCAAATCCGACCTTGTAAAGCTCAGGGTGACAAAGGCAGGAATCAATGACTGTATTGACTGGCTGGGAAAGGATATTCACATATCAAAAGAGTCAGAAGATACATTTATCGTTGAAGTTCTTGCAAATCCTGAAGCAATGAAATACTGGGCAATACAGTTCGGTACAAACGTAGAGCTTCTGAAGCCGGACTACCTGAGGGATGATACCGCAAAACTGGCTGCGCGCATATATGCAAAATACAGTGATTGATAAGAAGACTGTCCACACAGTCTTTTTTTGTACCCGCATATGCAAATATGCAGCATATTCATGATATAATAAATATTTGGAGAGGTGATTATGGAGATAATGATAATCGCACTGCTTTCGGTATGTGCAGTGCTTCTTATACTGGTGCTCGTGAGAGTATCCTCAGCGGGAAAGGGCGAATCCGCACTTAGAATAGAGAATATGCATCAGTTTAAGATGATGAATGAGATGATTTCCGACGAACTCAGGAATCAGGCAGAGGCTCAGGACAGACGGCTTGCAGAGCTTAATACAAGGTTTTCAAGTTTTGCTGTGGAAAATGAACAGAAACTGGAACAGATAAGAAATACCACAGAGAAGAGAATATCCGGTCTGACAGAGGAAAACAGCAGACAGCTTGACAGGATGAGACAGACAGTGGATGAAAAACTTCAGTCAACACTGGAAGAGAGAATCGGGCAGTCGTTCAGGCTTGTGAGTGAAAGGCTTGAGGAAGTATATAAAGGGCTTGGGAAGATGCAGAGTCTCGCTGACGGTGTCGGTGATTTAAAGAAGGTGCTTTCCAATGTCAAGACAAGAGGCGTGGTGGGAGAAATACAGCTGTCAGCAATACTTGAGCAGGTTCTTTCCCCCGACCAGTATGTCGAGAATGCTGCAACAAAAGCCGGTTCACAGGACAGGGTTGAATTTGCCATATGTCTTCCCGGTGACGGTGAAACGTGTGTATATCTTCCTGTAGATGCTAAATTTCCTGCAGACAGGTACAGCGCTCTTGTCGATGCATACGAGAGCGGAAGCAGGGATGAAATTGAAAGATGTGCCAGAGCGCTTGAGAAAGCACTGAAGGATTCGGCAAAGACAATACATATGAAATATGTTGATCCGCCGCACACAACAGACTTTGCCATAATGTTTCTTCCTTTTGAGGGTCTTTATGCAGAGGCATTGAGAATGGGCCTTGTCGATGTTCTTCAGAGAGAGTACAGGATAAGTATTGCAGGCCCTACAACTATGGCTGCACTTCTTAACAGCCTTCAGATGGGGTTCAGAACGCTTGCAATAGAAAAGCATTCAAGCGAAGTATGGGAAGTGCTCGGTGCAGTAAAGACAGAATTTGACAAATTTGAGAATACGCTGAAGAAGGCTCAGGAGAAACTCAGCCAGGCAGGAAGTGAACTGGATCTGCTTGTAGGGACGAGGACAAATGTAATGAAAAGAAAACTCCGGTCTGTTGAGGCCCTTTCGGAAGACAGGGCGGCTGACATTCTGCGGAGCGATTATGAGGAGAACTAATGAGTATATATGCAATAGGAGATCCGCATCTTTCGTTCGATGAGAGACTGGATAAACCCATGGATATATTCGGAGATGCATGGGACAATCATGCAGAGAGACTAAAGGAAAACTGGATACGGGAAATAAAAGAGGATGATACTGTTATTCTTGCAGGTGACATATCATGGGGACTGACAAAGGATGAAGCTTATGCTGATTTTGAATGGCTTCATCAGCTTCCGGGCATGAAGGTAATCATTAAGGGAAATCATGACCTTTGGTGGACAGGAATAACCAGGCTAAACATGCTTTACGATGATATGTTTTTTCTGCAAAATACATATTATCCGGCTGAAGGCACAGCCATATGCGGAAGCAGGGGCTGGATATGTCCGGGATATGATGGTTTCACACCCCAGGATGAGAAGATATACAGGAGGGAACTTCTGCGACTGGAAGCTTCGCTTAAAATGGCAAGAGATTCAGGGATTGAAGACATAATAGGGGTTCTTCATTATCCACCGACCAATGATAAACTGCAGAAATCAGGATTTACTGAACTGTTTGAAAAATACGGTGTAAGGAATGTTGTCTACGGACATCTTCACGGAAAGGATGCATACAGGAACGGACTTAATGCCAATCTTAACGGCGTCAGGTATCAGCTCGTCAGTCTTGACTATATTGATGCGTGTCCTGTACTTTTAAAGGGGTGATTTTGTGAAAAAAGTAATACTTATAGTTACAGACAGTCTGGGTGTTGGAGCTCTGCCCGATGCGGCAGCATATAAAGATGAGGGAGCAGACACCTTCGGACATATTGCCGACAGTTTCGAAAAAGAGGGAATGGAACTTAAAATACCTAATCTTAAAAGACTTGGATTTTGCAATATCGAGGGGGCTGCAGGAGGAAGATTTGCGGCAGGTTTTCCTGAAGGTGCTTACGGAAGATGCATGGAACTTTCAAAGGGCAAGGATACTACAACAGGGCACTGGGAGATTGCAGGACTGATGACGACAGTTCCTTTTAAAACCTATCCTGACGGATTTCCTAAAGAGTTCATGGATAAGTTTGAAGAGGCAATAGGTACGAAGACACTTGGCAACTATCCTGCTTCTGGAACGGAAATTATAGAGAAGCTGGGAGATGAGCATGAACGCACAGGAAAGCCGATAGTATATACATCGGCAGACAGTGTTTTTCAGATTGCTGCAAACACGGATGTTATTCCACTTGAGAGACTTTATCAAATATGTGAGACAGCCAGAGAAATGCTTCATGGAGAATTTGCATGCGGCAGAGTTATTGCCAGACCTTATGTGAAGGTGGACGGAAAGAGAAAAAGAACAAGCGACAGACATGACTATTCTGTTACACCTCCTGAAGAGACGGCTCTGGACAAGCTGGTGAAAGCAGGAAAAACAGTATACTCTGTCGGCAAGATAAGGGATATTTTTAATGGAAGAGGCATTACAGACGGTGTCAAGACAAAGAGTAATATGGACGGTGTTGACAAGACCGTTTCGGCCATCGATATGGACTTTGAAGGACTCATATTCACCAATCTTGTTGAATTCGATTCGGAGTACGGGCACAGGAGAGATCCTGTCGGATACGGCAGGGCAATTGAAGCGTTTGACGCCCGAATACCGGAGATAGTATCAGCAATGGGAAGAGACGATATGCTAATCATCTGTGCTGACCACGGAACAGATCCTGTGCATCATGGAACAGACCATACAAGAGAGTATATACCTCTTGTTGTTTATGGTGAAGGCGTAAAACCTGTTAATCTCGGAACAAGAAGAAGTTTTGGAGATATAGGGGCTACAATATGTGATGTTTTCGGCGCTGAAATGCCGATGTGCGGAGAAAGCTTCCTTGAGGAAATCAGAAAGGAATAACTGTTATGAATATGAATGAGCTGATAATCAAAAAGAGAGACGGCGGACGGCTGAATGAAAAAGAAATAAGATACTTCGTTGAAGGATATACCGGAGGCGTTATTCCTGACTATCAGGCATCAGCACTTCTCATGGCGGTCTATTTCAATGGACTAGACCATGATGAGACTGTTATTATGACAAAGGTTATGAGGGATTCGGGAGATGTTGTGAATCTGTCGGAGATACCTGGAATAAAAGTGGATAAGCACTCCACGGGAGGAGTAGGAGACAAGACCACCCTGATTGCCGGGCCTCTTACTGCAGCCTGCGGTGTGCCCGTTGCCAAGATGAGCGGAAGAGGACTGGGGTTCACAGGCGGAACTGTAGATAAACTTGAATCAATCAGAGGTTTCAGGACAGCAGTTGATGAAGATGATTTTCACAGTCAGATAAAGGAAATTGGAATTGCGGTAACAGGGCAGACAGCTCATGTGGCGCCTGCAGACAAGAAGATATATGCTCTGCGTGACGTTACGGGAACAGTTGACTGTCTCGGTCTTATTGCATCATCTGTTATGAGCAAGAAGCTCGCGTCCGGCTCAGATGCAATACTTCTGGATGTCAAGTGCGGAGACGGCGCCTTTATGGAGGATATTGAGAGTGCAGAAGAACTGGCAAAGCTTATGTGTGAAATAGGCAATGCTGACGGCAAGCCGACTGCTGCAGTAATAACTGATATGAATCAGCCTCTTGGAAATGCTGTGGGAAACAGTCTGGAAGTGATTGAGGCCGTTGAGACTCTCAAGGGAAGAGGTCCGGAGGATATAACGGAACTGTCCGTATTCCTGGCAGGATGCATGATATTTCTGGGAGGAAAAGCCCGAAGCAGGGAAGATGGAGTGAGAATGGCACGTGAGGCGCTTAACAGCGGAAGAGGTCTTTCAAAACTCGAGGAGATGATAGGCAGGCAGGGCGGAGATACCGGAGTGATATCAGATTACAGCCTGTTTGGAGAAGCACTTTGCAGAGCAGATCTTGTGGCCGATGCATCTTTAGCAGGATATATATATCAGATTAAGGCGAGGACAATAGGTATTGCATCGCAGCAGCTTGGAGCCGGACGAACCAGAAAAGAAGATTCAGTAGATATGAATGCGGGGATATATCTTCATAAAAAAGTCGGAGATGAGGTAAGAGAAGGCGATGTCATCGCAACACTTTATTCTGACGATGAAGAGAAACTGAAAGCAGGTCTTGAGAAAGCATCATCGGCATTTGTGATATCTACAGAACCTGCTGCAAGACCCGAAGTTATAAAAAAGGTTATAGGGATATAACAGATAATACATGAGATTACATACGTAGAAAGCCACTGCATCAGGAAGTCAGAGGAGGAGTAAAGCTTTTGCTCCGAATATATCGGATATCCTGAAAAAAGAATAAGCGATCCTGAGAAAGAGAATAAAATCATAAAAGAGTATCTTAAGAGAGCCTCAAATAAACAGCACCCGTGAAAGGGTGCTGAATTTGATGCTGTTTGTGTAATTATTACTGTGAACAGCCCTTCTTTGAGAATACAATTACCGATATAATGATTATAGCTCCTCCGGCAACAGTTCCGAGTCCGGGGACTTCATGAAGCATTATTATACCGATAACAGTAGCAATTAAAGGATTGATAAACAGATAATTTGTTGCTATGCTTGTTCTGTCGGCAAGGCTGATTGCCATAGCCCACAGACAGTATGCAATAGCACTTGGAAACACACCGAGATATATGCATGCCATTACTGCCTGCGTATCTGCAGTGAGCATATCGGATATACCGGACGGAAGAAAGAACACAAGCTGAACAGCCCCTGCGACTGCAGCATATGTAACGATTTCCATAGCTGTGTACCCAAGTTCCGACAGTTTTCTGGTGATTATGTTGTATGCGGCAAAAAGAGTTGCACTTATAAACATCCAGACAGCACCGGTGGAAACAGAAATGCCGCTGTCCCACATGATTAGTATGACTACACCTGCAAATGCGCAGAACATGGATATCCAGCCTGTTTTGTTGATTCTCTCTTTGTATATGAGATATACGCCGATTGAAGTAGATATAGGTGTTGTGGCACATATAATACTTCCGGTTGATGAATCAAGAGTTTCAAGACCCAGGTTGAAGAATATGAAATACAGTGAGAATCCTGTTATACCGGCAGCAAAAAACCAGAGCAGATCTTTTTTGCAGAATGGTTTTCTCATTCCGGTCACTATTCCTATTACTGCAAAAATAACAGCTGCCAGAATACATCTGATGGCGCCAAGACCGTATGAGCCGATCTGGCCGTCAATTATTCTGGTGAAAGGAAAACCGGAGCCCCATAACAGAACTGTGAAAAATGCGAATAAATGAACTTTTAAGTTTTTAATCATAGCTTACCTCCGATAGTCAACATTATCATTGTATTATATACTATGTCGGACATAAATTGTCTGTTTTTTTAAGATTATCGTGAGCAGGCAGGATACGAGGAGGAAATTACAATGGAATTAAAGTACAACGGAAAGAATGTATACAGAGAAGGAGTGTCTGCAGAGGAAATTAATCTGTTCTGTGAAGGCTATAAAGCATTTCTTGACAAGGGAAAGACAGAAAGACAGTGTGCGGCTCTTGCAGAGAAAGAATTGGAGGCACTCGGATTTAAAAGATATACCGGAGAAAAGATGATTCCCGGAGAAAAATATTATTACATATACAAGAATAAGGTTGTGGCGGCAATCGCTGCAGGAAGAAAAGGTATCGAAGAAGGTATCAGCCTTATAGCAGCGCATATCGACAGCCCGAGGCTTGATCTGAAGCCGAACCCGGTATATGAAGACTCAGATATATGCATGATAAAAACCCATTACTACGGCGGAGTAAAGAAGTATCAGTGGACAACCGTTCCTCTTATGCTGACAGGAGTAATAGTAAAGGGAAATGGTGAGAAAGTTGAGGTAAGTATAGGCGGCAGGGATGAGGACCCTGTATTCTATATATCAGATCTTCTTCCGCATCTTGCATCATCACAGATGGACAGGAAACTCAAGGATGGAATCAAGGGTGAAGAACTGAATGTTATAGCCGGAACAGTTCCATATATATCTGACGGTGAGGAAATACAAAAGCCAGTCAAGGAAAACATACTTCATATCCTAAACGAGATGTACGGAATAATTGAAGAGGATCTTCTCACTGCTGAACTTACATTTGTGCCTGCCCTTCGCGCACGCGATACAGGTTTTGACAGAAGCATGGTTGCGGCATATGGTCAGGATGACAAGGTGTGTGCATATACTTCTATGAAAGCTCTTGAGGATATTGAAAACCCGGAAAAAACATGTATATGCATATGGGCTGACAAGGAAGAGATAGGTTCAATGGGAGTTACAGGCATGCAGTCGGATTTTCTTGTAAATTTTCTGGGAAGGATGGCGGAATCAGAAAACGTATCGCTTTACGATGTTCTTGACAATTCAGTTTGTCTTTCGGCTGATGTGGATGCGGCATTTGATCCTACATACAGGCAGGTATATGATCAGAACAATTCCGCAAGGCTTGGCGGTGGTATTATCCTGACCAAGTATACAGGGGCAAGAGGCAAATCAGGCACATCAGATGCCGCATGTGAGACTGCTGCCAGAGTCAGAAAGATATTCAATGATAATGGAGTTGTATGGCAGATAGGAGAGCTCGGCAAGGTTGATGAAGGCGGCGGCGGTACTGTTGCACAGTTTATTGCAAACAGAGGAATAGACACAATAGACTGCGGCGTTGGAGTTATATCCATGCATGCACCGTATGAGGTGACTGCAAAATCAGATGTATATATGGCATACAGAGGATACAGAGCATTTTTTGAGGCTGAATAATGATATTACTTAATGCGGAGCATATTAAAAAAAACTATACAGAAAAAACGCTTCTTGAAGATGTCTCAATCAGTATATTCGAGGGAGACAAGATAGGCCTTGTAGGAGTCAATGGAAGTGGAAAATCAACGCTTCTGAAGATACTTGCAGGGGTTATGGATGAAGATGAAGGAACAGTTACAAGGAACAGAATGCTGAGAATCGGATATCTTCCCCAGAATCCTGCATATGACGGAAACCTGACTGTAATGGAGCAGGCTGCTGAATATACAGACAATGCACCTGATTATCTGATCAGAACATATCTGAACAGAACAGGGATAACTGAGCATGATGCACTTATGGGCCGGCTTTCTGGCGGACAGAGAAAGAGAGTGGCACTTGCCTGTGTTCTTTTAAAGGAGACGAATCTTCTGATACTTGACGAGCCTACAAATCATATGGACATCCATATTACAGAATGGCTTGAGCAGCAGCTTGATGAATACAAGGGTGCAGTTGTGATGATAACTCATGACAGATACTTTCTTGAAAGAATTACAGACAGGATATGTGAAATAGAGAAGGGAAGGCTTGTATCATACGAAGGCAGCTATGACAGTTTTCTTGAGCAGAAGGCAGCAAGACTTGAAATGGCAAAAGCCACAGAACGGAAACGGGCTGCAATATACAGGAAAGAGCTCAGGTGGATAAGGTGGTCGGCTCCTGCGAGAACAACCAAGGCAAAAGGAAGAATTAAAAGATTTCACCAGCTTGAAGAAAACAGGGAGACATTCGATGATCCGCACATGGAGATAGGAACAGTAAGTTCAAGACTTGGAAAGAAGATTATCGAGATAAAAGGCATTTCCAAATCCTACGGCGACAGGAAACTGATTGATGATTTCAGCTATATGATTCTCCGTAATGACAGGATAGGAATAGTCGGTGACAACGGATGCGGAAAGACAACTCTCCTTCGGATTATAATGGGTGAGGCTGAACCGGACTGCGGAACAGTTGAAACAGGTGATACTGTCAGAATCGGATATTTTTCGCAGGAATCCTCTGAACTTGATGATTCTGCGAGAGTAATAAAATATATTGAAAGCATCGCGGAAAATGTGAAGACGGAAGATGGATATCTTTCTGCCTCGCAGATGCTGGAGAGATTCCTTTTTCCTTCATATATGCACAGTGTGGAGATCGGAAGGCTTTCGGGAGGAGAGAAGAGAAGGCTTTATCTTCTGAGTATTCTTATGCAGGCGCCCAATGTTCTCATACTGGACGAGCCGACCAATGATCTTGACATTGATACTTTAACTGTCCTTGAGGATTATCTTGATGATTTCCCGGGAGCGGTCATAGCAGTTTCCCATGACAGGTATTTTCTTGACAGACTGGCCGTAAGAACATTCGCATTCGAAAAGAACGGCCGTATCGGACATTATACCGGGGGATACAGTAAATACATGAACGAAAAGGAAGCGGAAGAAGACAGGCTGCCTGAGAAACAGGTCAGAGAGTGTGTTTCGTCAAAACCTGTTCAGAAGATGAAAAAACTGAGATTCACATTCAGCGAGCAGAGAGAGTATGAGACCATCGAATCGGATATAGAGAGAATAGAGAAGGAAATTTCTGATGTTGAAGCGGCAGTTCTTGAGCATTCATCTGATTTTGAAATGCTCAGAGAACTTGGAGAGCGTAAAGAAATGCTTGATAATGAACTCATGGAAAAGATGGACAGATGGGAGTATCTGAATGAACTTGCTGTGAGGATTGAAAGAGGAGAAATGGTGGAGGTTTAACAGTGATATTCAAAAAAGATGATGTTGAAGAGAAGATTCTTCCTGAGTTTTTCGGAGGAGAAAAAGAACTTAGAGCAAGGCTTTATGTCGGAGAGCTTGGCAAGATACTGACAAGTGCAGTACTTTCGGCCGGAGCATCCATAGGTGAGCATACTCACACTGACAGCAGTGAGATAATATATATTATCTCAGGCTGCGGAACTGCATCAGATGACGGCACAGAGTATGATGTTCAGGCAGGTGATGTAATATACTGTCCGAAGGGACATTCCCACGGACTTAGAAATACCGGCAAAGAAGATATAGTATTTTTTGCAGCAGTTCCAAAACAGTAGATACAAACGGGAAACAGTGTGATATAATGTATTCAGTCCTGACATAAAGATTTATCTGAGTGAAAGGTGCGAATATATTATATTTTACGGATAATATATAGCCGCGCTTTTTGCGTGGCTTTTTTTATTGGAGGAATAATGGAAAAAAGGGTGGCGGTTATAAGTATTATTGTGGATAACCTGGATTCGGTTTCAAAACTGAATGAGATTCTTCATGATTTCAGTGATTACATCATCGGGAGAATGGGAATACCCTATAGGGAAAAGAATATAAGTATAATTTCTGTTGCAGTTGATGCTCCTCAGGACATGATTGCTTCTGTTTCAGGAAGAATAGGAAGACTTGACGGGGTGAGCGTCAAAACAGCGTATTCGGGAGTAAAATCATGATGCAGCTTATTGAAAAACTGAAAAGAAAGAGAAGCCTTGATATTGAAGAATACCAAAGGCTCATAGATGAAAGAGACGAAGAGACTGCATCAGTACTTGCTGCAGAGGCAAAGAAAATATGTGATGAGATATATGGCGATGAAGTATATACAAGAGGCCTTATAGAAATCTCAAATATATGTAAAAATGACTGTTATTACTGCGGCATAAGGAGAAGCAACAGGAACTGCGTAAGGTATCGTCTCAGTCGGGATGAGATTCTCGAATGTGCAGCTGAAGGTTATGAACTTGGATTTCGCACATTCGTGCTGCAGGGAGGGGAAGACCCTTTTTTCACCGATCAGGTGCTTGAGGATATTATAGGTCAGATGAAATCATCATACCCTGACTGTGCTGTTACGCTGTCCCTTGGGGAAAGACCGGATGAAAGCTACAGAAGACTTCGCAGAGCAGGAGCGGACAGATATCTTCTTCGGCATGAAACAGCAGACAGGGAACATTACAGAAAGCTTCATCCCGAGCCGATGAGTTTTGACATCAGGATGAAATGTCTTCATAGTCTTAAAGATGCCGGATATCAGGTGGGATGCGGATTTATGGTCGGATCTCCTTATCAGACGAGCCTGACTCTTGCAAAGGATCTTAAATTTATTGAAGAGTTTTCCCCTGATATGTGCGGAATAGGACCGTTTATCCCTCACAGGGATACACAGTTTCGTAATGAGCCTGCAGGAACCTGTGAACTTACATGCTTTCTTCTTTCGATAATAAGGCTTATCAAACCGAATATTCTGCTGCCTTCAACTACCGCACTGGGTACAGTTGACCCGGCAGGAAGAGAAAAGGGGATACTTGCAGGGGCAAATGTGGTGATGCCAAATCTGTCACCTGTAAGTGTGAGAAAGAAATACGAGCTTTATGATAATAAAATATGTACAGGTGAGGAGTCTGCGCAGTGCAGAGGATGCCTTGAAGACAGAATGAATATTATAGGCAGAAGACTGTCTGTTGACAGAGGTGATATTAAAACAGCGGAGGTAAAATATGACAGATAAAAGATATGACCCGAAATCACTTAAAGCTGAGGAATTCATAAACGACAAAGAGATACGGGATACACTCAAATATGCAGAGGAAAACAAAAATAACATTGAACTGATTGATTCAATAATAGACAAGGCGCGTCCTAAAAAGAACGGAAATGAAACTGTGTGCGCAGGACTTACCCACAGAGAGGCTTCAGTGCTTCTTGCCTGTGACATTCCAGAGAAAATTGAAGAAATCTACAGGGTTGCAGAGGAAATAAAGCTGGCATATTACGGTAACAGAATTGTAATTTTTGCACCACTTTATCTTTCTAACTACTGTGTGAACGGCTGCCTTTACTGTCCTTATCACAACCAGAATAAAGATATTCCAAGAAAGAAGCTTACTCAGGACGAAGTCAGAGCCGAAGTGATTGCGCTTCAGGACATGGGACACAAAAGGCTTGCAATAGAATCAGGTGAAGATCCGGTTAATAACCCGATAGAATATATTCTCGAATGCATTGACACTATTTACAGCGTTCATCACAAAAACGGCGACATAAGGAGGGTGAATGTAAATATAGCAGCAACGACTGTGGAAAACTACAGAAAACTCAAGGATGCAGGTATCGGAACATACATACTGTTCCAGGAAACATATCACAAAGAAGGTTATGAGAAACTTCACCCGACCGGTCCAAAGCATAATTACGCATATCACACAGAAGCGATGGACAGGGCAATGGAAGGAGGAATAGATGATGTAGGGCTTGGAGTACTGTTTGGTCTTGATATGTACAGATATGAATTTGCAGGTCTCCTGATGCATGCAGAGCATCTTGAAGCTGTTCACGGTGTGGGTCCTCATACCATTTCAGTTCCCAGAGTTAAACGTGCTGCCGATATAGATCCTTCAGACTTCGACAATTCAATATCAGATGAAATGTTTGCGAAAATAACTGCATGCATAAGGCTGGCAGTTCCGTATACCGGAATTATTATATCTACCAGGGAAAGCGAGCAGGTTCGAGAAAAACTTCTCAGGCTTGGGGTATCTCAGGTGAGCGGAGGATCCAGAACATCTGTCGGAGGGTATGCTGAAGCTGAAAGACCGCATGATACCGAACAGTTTGATGTTTCCGACCAGAGAACGCTTGATGAAGTTGTATCATGGCTTATGGATAACGGACATATCCCGTCGTTTTGCACTGCATGCTACAGAGAGGGAAGAACAGGAGACAGATTCATGAGTTTCTGCAAGAGCGGTCAGATTCTGAACTTCTGCCATCCAAACGCTCTCATGACACTTGCCGAGTATCTTGCAGACTACGCTGAACCTGATACTAAAGAAAAAGGTGTTAGGTTCATAGAGCGTGAGCTTGAGAGAGTTCCTAAGGAAAATGTGAAAGAAATCGCAAAGCAGAATGTCAGGGATATTTTTGAAGCCGGCAGAAGAGATTTTAGATTTTAGGAGGACCGTATGGGATTAAACGAAACTGCTTCGGGACAGAGAGTTCATATCGGTTTTTTCGGACTCCGAAACAGCGGCAAATCCAGTCTTGTCAACAGAATCACAGGCCAGGAGATGTCTCTTGTATCCGATGTGGCGGGAACAACGACAGATCCTGTGAAGAAGGCTATGGAACTTCTTCCGATAGGTCCGGTTGTCATAATTGATACACCCGGATTTGATGATGAGGGAATGCTTGGCAGGATGAGAGTCGAAAAGACCAGGGAAATCCTGAGAAGAACAGATATTGCTGTTCTTGTAACAGATGCTTCAAGAGACCTTGTTGAAAGCGAAAAGGAAATGATTGAAGTTTTCAGAGAAAGAAAACTGCCATACATTGTTGTGTTTAACAAGGCAGATCTGGTGCCGGAACCTGATTCAGTTACAGATAACGGGATATATGTGAGTGCACTTGATGGAAAAAATATAGATGAACTGAAAGAGCTGATAGGAAAGACGGCAGGCAGAGAAGAGGAAAAAAGAATCATCGGCGATATTCTTCAGAGAGGGGATAACGTGGTTCTTGTTGTTCCTGTCGATGAGTCGGCTCCCAAGGGCAGACTTATTCTTCCGCAGCAGCAGACCATTCGTGATATTTTGGACAGCGGATGTACAGCATACATATGTCAGCCGGGTGAACTTGAAGGAGTGCTGGAAAATCTTAAGGATAAGCCTGCGGCAGTAGTCACTGACTCCCAGGCATTTGAAAAGGTTGCAGAAACTGTTCCGGAAGATATTCCGCTCACTTCTTTTTCAATACTGTTCGCAAGGTACAAGGGGGAACTTGGGATTCTCGCAGAAGGTGCAGCTGCGCTTGCAAAACTAAAGGACAAGGACCGTGTTCTTGTTTCAGAAGGCTGCACTCATCACAGACAGTGCAACGATATAGGCACTGTTAAGATACCGGGCTGGGTAAGAGAATACTGCGGCAAAGATATTTCTTTTGATTTCACATCAGGAAATTCATTTCCGGACAATCTTTGTGAATATGCTCTTAACATTCACTGCGGCGGCTGTATGCTTAACGAAAAGGAAATGAAATACAGAATCAGGGTGTGCACAGAAAGCGGAGTGCCTGTAGTAAACTATGGCATGGCAATAGCAAAAATGCACGGCATATTTGAAAGAAGTATAGAACTTTTCAAAGATGAGCTCAGAGCGGAATAACATCCGCTCTTTTCTCGTATTGAAATCAGTTGTTTTATGCTGTAGAATTGTTTCATATGCGGAAGGAGAATATTTATGGCACAGCTATATTACAGATACAGTACGATGAATGCAGGCAAATCAATTGAGCTTATCAAGGTTGCGTATAACTATGAAGAGAGAGGGCTAAAGGTTATGACACTTGTTCCCTCTGTTGATGACAGATACGGCAAAGGTAAAATAACATCGCGCATAGGTCTTCAGAGAGACGCGCTGGTAATTTCCGAAAAGACTAATATTCTGGAGATGTTCATAGCCGAAAACAGCTTCGGCAAAGTTGACTGCGTTCTAATTGATGAATGCCAGTTCCTTAAGAAGCATCATGTGGAGGAACTGATTGAGATAGTGGATACGTTCAATACACCTGTGCTCGCCTACGGGCTCAAAAACGATTTCAGAAATGAGCTCTTTGAAGGTTCATACTATATGCTTGTATATGCGGACAAGATTGAAGAGATTAAGACAATCTGCTGGTGTGGAAGAAAGGCGACCATGGTTGCAAGAGTTGCGGACGGCAAGATAGTCAAGCAGGGAGAACAGATTATGGTCGGGGGAAATGATATGTACATATCTCTTTGCAGAAAGCACTACAACGATGGTCGAACAGGACCTGAAGATTAATTAATGAAAGGGGATAATGATTTGGGAAGGATAATTAAAGGTGTATTTTCAAAAAACAGGAGGGGATTCGGTTTTGTTGAGATTGCTGATTCAGATGAGAATGAACGTGATATCTATATAGCTCCGGCAGACCAGAAGGGCGCCATGACCGGAGACACTGTTACTGTTGACCTGATTCCCGAAATATACTGGGAAGGATCAAGACCTGAAGGAATAATCACAAAGATTGACAGGCGAAGTATTACTCATGTAACGGGAACATATATCAAAAGAAAGAAATACTCTGTGGTACTTCCCATAAGCGAAAAGGAAGGAATACCGGTGCTGGTGAACAGGAATGATTCATCAGGAGCAGGAAGCGGAGACAAGGTAACAGTAGAGATTTTAAAGTATCCGGAGAAGGGAAGGGATGCAGTCGGAAGGGTTGTCGCGATAATTGCGGGCAAAGACGATCCGGCCGGTGACATCAAGGCACTGATAAGGTCGAAGAACCTCAGTTTTTCATTTCCTGACGAAGTAAAATCTCAGGCATCTGATATAGAAAAGGCCGGAATAACTGCAGCTGAAATAGAAGGAAGAAGGGACCTTAGAGAAAGAAATATCTTCACTATAGACGGAGCTGATTCAAAGGACTTTGATGATGCAGTATCAGTTAATATGCTTGATAACGGAAATTACCTGCTGGGAGTTCATATAGCAGATGTTTCACATTATGTGACTGAAGACTCACCTCTTGACAGGGAGGCACTTAAGAGAGGAAACAGTGTTTATGTTCTCAATCAGGTGGTGCCGATGCTTCCCGTTGAGCTTTCAAACGGAATATGCAGTTTGAATGAAGGTGTCGAAAGGCTTACACTCACATGCGAAATGGAAGTAACTCCGCATGGAGATGTAGTTTCTCACGATATATTTGAGTCTGTAATATGTTCAAAGCACAGGCTTGTTTACAATGATATATCTGATATCCTCGAAAAAGGTGATGAGAAACTAATCTGTAAATACCAGGATATATATGATGATCTTCTCATGATGAGAGACCTGTATGAGGTTTTAGCAGACAAGAGAGATGAGAGGGGAAGCATTGATTTTGATGTGGATGAAGCGTATATCAGGCTGGACGAAAACGGGATTCCAATATCAGTCGATCTGGCTGACAGAAGGACTGCCAACCGCCTTATAGAAGAGTTTATGCTTCTTGCCAACGAAACTGTTGCGCAGCATTTCTACTGGCTTCAGCTTCCGTTTATATTCAGGGTGCATGAAAAACCCGAGGCGAAGAAGATGACAGAGCTCAAGGCGTTCCTTGACAGACTTGGAATAGCGTTCAGGGGAAATCCTGCAAATATCAGACCGGGAACTCTTTCGGATATACTCAGGAGCGTCAAAGGTTCAAAGTATGAGAATGTGGTCAGTTCTGTTACATTAAGATCCATGCAGAAGGCATACTATTCAACGGACTGCGGAGGGCATTTCGGACTTTCTCTTAAATACTACACACATTTTACTTCTCCGATAAGGAGATATCCTGATCTTTTCATTCACCGGGTGATAAAAAGCCATATGCACGGGGAAATTGATGAAGAACGGATGGAGAAACTTGCTGTTAAGGCTGTAACAGCTGCTGATATTTCTTCTGTTACTGAAAGGAATGCTGCAGAAATCGAAAGAACCGGAGAGAAGATGAAGAAGGCCCAGTATATGTCTGAATATATTGGAGATATATTCGAAGGAATAATATCAGGTGTTACTTCATTCGGATTCTTCGTACAGCTTCCAAACACCATCGAAGGCCTTGTGAGACTGTCAGAGCTGGATGATGATTATTATGAAACGGATGAATCATCGTATAGTGTAACAGGAGAGATGACAGGGAATGTATATAAGCTGGGTGATAAAATCAGGGTTATGTGCATTGCAGCAAACAGATACAGTGGAGAAATTGACTTTAAAACGGTATCTGCAGGGAAAAGAAAAAAGAGAAAAAGAAGAAAGTAATATAAAGAGCTTCGATGAAGAAGCTCTTTTCGTTAGCCTTTCTGTCTGCTTGGATTCCAGAATGCCGGCATGAAAAGCATTAATATTGTAAATATTTCAAGCCTGCCTACAATCATGATAAGACTCATGAACAGATGAAGGCCCGGTCCAAAGACAGTGCTTGATATTGGATACGAACTTGTGAGAGGAAGCCCTGTATTTGAGAGAAGACTGACCACAGTACACAGTGAAACTTCAAGTGATGGGCACTTTACAGATAGAACAGCAGTGCCCAGAAGCATTATAAACAGATATGTTATAACAAAAGTTGCAATCTGAGATATGATTCTGCTGTCGACTGATGTATCTCCGAATTTGATTGATACCACTGAACGAGGATGTATTCTTTTTACGAAACCTCTGAATATCAGTTTAAATACAACAATTGCACGTATCATTTTCATTCCACCCGCTGTGGATGACGCACATCCACCCACCATCATCAGCAGGAACAGAAGCATTTTCGATAAAGATGGCCATGATGTGAATTCGGCAAACGAGAAACCCGAAGTGGTTGCAAAACTAACCACCTGTGTAAGAGAGTGCCTGAGCGCAGTGCCGATATTATCGTAAATTCCTGACAGTTTAAGGTTTAACGCTATCAGAACAGAAGTCGATGCAATTACACACATAAATACCCGAAGCTCCGTATTCTGTGTCAGTTCTCTTGTTCTCCTGTTTATCAGGAAGTAGTACAGATTGAAGTTTACAGTAACCAGAAATGAGAATACGGTAATTACCGTTTCAACATAAACACTTTCGTAGTATCTTATACCAAGATCATGTGTCATAAAACCGCCTGTCGATATTGTTGACAGTGTATTTACGAGGGCGTCAAACACTTCCATTTTTCTGCTCAGAAGAAGAAGTACAAATTCGATGGCAGTGAATGATATATACATGATGTAAAGGATACGTGTGGTATCACTTATTCTGTCGGTAACTTTTTCTATCTTGGGTGTGGGAGTTTCGGCCATGGCAATGCTCTGTCCGCCGATTCCGAGTTTTGGAAGAATGCTCACAACGAGCACAAGAATGCCCATGCCTCCGATCCAGTGTGCAAGCGCCTTGAAGAAAAGCATGCTTTTTGCTGTTCTTCCTTCATCAAGCAAAGAGGCTCCGGTTGTAGTAAAGCCTGCTGTTGATTCAAAAACTGACTGGACAAATGTGAGATCCTGACCGGAAAAAAAGAACACAGCTGCTCCCAGAAAACATGCAAAAATCCAGCATGATGCAACAACAAGATATCCGTCTCTTGCACTTACATGTCTTCTGGTAAGTTTTGTTTTTGAGAAAACAGCAAACCCTGCAGTACAGTAGAGCAATGCGAACAGGATACAGTCAACAAGCGCTTTGTATTCCCCGTATATGGCTGCACATATTCCTGCCGGGATAAGGCTCAGACCTATGATACCCATGACAAGAGACAGCATTTTTATTAACACCTGATAATTGAAATTCATAATATTATCCCTTAATATCTGTCCGGATTCCAGTAATGCGGTGTGAAGAATGCCAGGAATGTGTAAAGTTCAAGTCTTCCGCAAATCATCAGAAATGACATCACAAGTTTGGAAAACGGTGAAAATATACTGTAGTTGCATACGGGACCTACCAGGTTGAATCCGGGTCCTATGTTGCCCAGGCAGGATGCAGCGGCAGTAAGATTTGTAGTAAAATCAAAATTGTCAACCGAAATAAGCAGCGTTCCTATTGCCATTACCGAAAGGTAAAGGAAAACAAAACTTGTTACATTGATAACCACTTCGTTCTGAAGCCTTTTATTGCTTATGGATACATTTATTACAGCATTTGGATGAAGCCTGATTCCGATACTTCTTTTTACCATTCTGAATATGACCTGTACTCTGTAAACCTTGATTCCGCCTGCTGTAGAAGATGCACATCCGCCGCAGAAGAACAGCATGAAAATAATAATTCTGGAAAGAGATGGCCATGTATTGTAGTCGCAGGTTGCATAACCGGTCGTTGTTATTATCGATATTACCTGGAAGGAAGAATCTCTGAGAGATTCTCCTGCACTGTATCCTCCTTTGAATACGAGGTCAAGCGTAATTATCAGTATGGCTACTGCAATAAATGCCGAATAAAGTCTGAATTCGGGATTTCTGAATATGTTTATTAAGCCCTTTGTAAGAGCAATATAGTAAAGGTTGAAAGAGACACCGCACATGAACATGAATATCATGGTTACTATTTCAATGTACAGTGAATCAAAGTGGGCGATACTGTCATTGTATGTGGAGAAACCTCCGGTACCGACACTTCCGAATGTATGAACAAGAGAATCGTAAAGATTCATGCCTCCTGCCATAAGAAGAACTGTCTGAATCACTGTAAACCCTATATATATCAGATACAGTGACTTTGCTGAACTCATCATCGTTGAAGCGGTTTTTTCTATTGTAGGGCCGGTTGATTCAAGTGCGAGGTTCTGTTTGCCCTTGTAAAGCATGGGTATTATAGCTATAGCAAGAATCAGAACTCCCATGCCTCCAATCCAGTGGGTGAATGATCTCCAGAAAAGCATTCCCCTCGACATTGATTCTATATCTGTGAGGATAGTTGCTCCTGTTGTTGAAAAACCGGAGCATGATTCAAACAGGGCATCTGCAAATCCGCTTATTTCACCTGATATGACAAACGGCAATGCCCCGACAAACGAAATAACTATCCATGTTGATGACACGACAAAAAAACCTTCTCGTATTCCAAGATCGCCCAGCTGACTTTTGGTCATGCGCCTCAGCGGAAGGCCTGCGATAAATACTGCCGCTGCTGTACCTGTGAAGATAAGTGCATTGGTGTATTCATGATATATAATTGAAACGATGACAGGCAGCATAAATATAACGGAAAGTATTGTCAGAATAACTCCAAGAATATTTAAAGCTGCCCTGTAATTCAGTCCCATTTATCTTTCTCCCTTGAAGAAACCTATCTTGGTTTTTACATTGATAAGCGGTTCGAGGGCATCAGATTCAGACAGCATTGCAATCATAAGCACCTTGTCTCCGTCAAGAATAACTGTATCTCCTCCCGGGATTATAACCTCTCTTCCTCTGTGTATAGCAAAAATGAGAATACCGTCCGGAAGATTGAGATTGCGTATGGCTCTGCCTGTAATAGGCATACGTTCTGCGGCAGTGATTTCTATTATTTCAGCCTGACCGTTAATAAGAGTGGAAGAAAGAACGCGCTTTGTACCCTGGATATATCTGGCGATATTGTTTGCGCTTATATTCAGAGGGTTGAGAACCATATCGATTCCCATGTTGGCAACAATCTCCCCGTAACTTTCTCTGCTTATCTTGGCAATCACATCAGGGATATTGTGTCTTTTTGCAGTCAGTGCAAGAAGCAGGTTCTCCTCATCAAAACCGGTTGCTGTTACGAAAGCGTCCATTTTTTCAAAATTCTCATCTTCAAGAAGTGACAGATCAGTTGCATCTCCGTGAAGAATCATAACATTTTTCAGATGCGTTGAAAGATAGTGGCATCTTTCCTTGTTTATCTCGATTATCTTGACAAAGGTTCCCCTCTCGGAAAGTTTTTTTGCAAGATACAGACCGGTCTTGCCTCCGCCGACAATCATTACTCTCTGAATGTTGGTATACCTCTTGTTCACATGCGTTTTCGTGCTGAGCTCGGATATTTCACTCACTCTGCCGCTTATGAAGAGAACATCGCCTTCGAGGATTTCCTCTCCTATCATGGGAACGATAACCTTGCCTTTTCTGTCAATGGCAATAATCATAGTCTCAGGAAGAATATCATTTAATCTTCCAACCTGTTTTCCGATGAGATGGGGCATTCTGCTGACAGCAATTTCAGCCAGGGCTATTTTATCCTTGGTATATATGCCGTTATCCAGGGAATTCATCTCAACCAGGTACTTGTATATTTCGTTTGTTATGAGCAGATCGGGATTGACAATATGGTCAATATTCATCAGTTCCTTGATGAATTCAATCTGGTTCATGTGTTCGGGGTCTCTTACTCTGGCGATTACACGTGAACAGCCGAGCGCTTTGGCAAATGAAGCTATACAGATGTTCTTTTCATCCTTGTCAGTTGTAGCAACAAGGAAATCATAATTGCCTATATTATGATCCTTGAGAAATGAAGTGCTCTTGGCATTTCCTGCTATAGTCATTACATCAAGATGTGAGGAGAGTCTTGAAAGAAGCTCTTCATCCTTGTCTATTACAGTTACGGAATTGCCGCCCTGTATGAGATTGTCAATTACTTTAAGACCCAGTTTCCCTGCGCCGACAATTGCTATTTTCACAGCTGCCTCCAAAAATTTGATGATATATAAATTTAGTGATATAATACTTTTTCAATCCATCATTGAATTATACAACTTGATATCAGTAAATTCAAGGGGGAGTAATTACATTAAGGAGAATGTTATATATGATAATCAGACTGGTTGCACTTGACCTGGACGGAACAACACTGAGAAGCGACCATTCGCTGTCAGAAAGAGTTAGAAATACGCTTGAAAAAGCGATAGAACAGGGGACTGAAATTGTGATAGCTACAGGAAGAACTGTAACATCTGTGCCCGGGTACATAATGGATATCCCGGGAATCAGGTATTTTATAACTTCAAACGGGGCGCAGATTTATGATAAGAAACTGGAGCGCTTCATCTATTCAAGATGCATTGAAGAGGATGCTGTGACTGCTGTAATTGAGGCTGTAAGAGATAAAAGCGTAATGGTTGAGGTATGCTCAGACGGAATGGCATATACAGATTCTTTCTATTATAATATGGCATGTGAGGGAAAGCTCACATACAGAAATCAGAAATACATTGTCGATACAAGAATACCGGTTGACGGATATCTTGATTTCATGTATGAAAAAAGAAATGAATTAGAGAATATTTCAATCAGTTCGGACAGTCCTGTTTTACTTGATGACATCAGAAGAAGGCTTGAAGTGATACCGGGACTTACTGTCACATCTTCTTTCAGATATAATGTGGAGGCAGGAGGAAGTGATGTCAGCAAGGGAAATGCTCTGATTTATGTATGCGGTCTTCTTGGAATACCAATGGGTGAAACTATGGGCATAGGAGACAGTGGTAATGATGTTGCGCTTTTAAGAGCATGCGGACTTAAAATTGCAGTGGCAAATGCAGTTTCTGAGCTGAAACAGGAGGCAGACTATATCACAGAATCAAACAATGATGACGGAGCAGCACTTGCTATCGAAGAATTCGTAACCGGAAAATGTTGACAGACAGCTGTTCCTGATGTACATTTAAAATGGAAAAAATTTACATTAGGAGTTGTTATGATTAGTATCGGGATTGGGGACGGAATTTATCCAAAGCTGCTTAAGAATATAAGTGATCCGCCTGAGATTCTTTACTGTGAAGGCAATACAGAGCTTCTGAACAGAGTCTGCGTATCGGTTGTGGGATCCAGGAAAGCCTCTCCGTATGGATTGAATACCGCACGGGAAATCGGATGCGTGCTGGGCATGAGCGGTATATGTGTCGTAAGCGGACTTGCCTATGGCATAGATATGGCGGCACATGAAGGCGCATGTGACACCAGAGGAGGGACTATTGCAGTTCTCGGAAGCGGAATTGATATGGAGCGTTCTGAAAGGAAGAGAGTTCTGTTTGACAGAATATCAAAGGAAGGACTTGTAATATCTGAATATCCGCCGGGAATGCCGGCATCCAGATTTACATTTCCCAGGAGAAACAGAATAATATCAGGTCTGAGCGTTGCAACGTGCGTTGTTGAGGCTGGTCTTTACAGCGGTTCGCTCATTACAGCTGAATGTGCGGCAGAGCAGGGAAGAGATGTTTATGCTGTACCGGGCAATATAGACAGCCCTATGAGTCTTGGAACAAACAGGCTGATAAGGGACGGTGCACTTGCGCTTCTTAATCCATATGACATATGCAGACAGACAGGAATACAGAGGATGTATGATGATGTTCTCGGACAGGACGAACAGAGAATACTGGATATCCTGATGGATGGAAGTGAGAAGACGCTGGCTGAAATATCGAAAGTGTCAGGATATTCAAGAGAACAGGTAAAAGGAATAGTCAGTGTGCTTGAGATGAAGGGAATAGTATGCGTTCAGTCAGGCAGGGCGTTCGTGATATGATATTATAAAAAGATATTGCAAATTACGGCATTTGTTAATATAATGTGTGTTTGAAAAGAAGTGAAAGAGGATAGTGTTATATGGCAACAGCAAAAAAGGCTGAAAAAAAGAAAATACTGGTCATCGTTGAGTCTCCGTCCAAGGCAAAAACAATATCCAAGTTTCTTGGAAGCAGATATACTGTTGTGGCATCGGTAGGTCATGTCAGAGATCTTCCGAAGAGCACAATAGGTATAGATATAGATAACGATTTTGAACCAAAATATATAAATATAAGGGGCAAGGGTGAACTTATCAGACAGCTAAAGAAAGACGCAAAAAAAGCATCAAGAGTTCTTCTGGCTACCGACCCGGACCGTGAAGGAGAGGCGATTTCCTGGCATCTTGCGCATATTCTGGATATCGATCCTGAAAGCAACTGCCGTATTGAGTTTAATGAGATAACAAAGAAGGCAATTTCCGAAGCAGTAAAATCACCAAGGCCCATCAACACAAATCTTGTTGATGCACAGCAGGCAAGGCGGGTTCTTGACAGGCTTGTGGGATACCAGATAAGTCCGCTTCTGTGGAGAAAAATAAAGAGAGGACTTTCTGCAGGCCGTGTTCAGTCAGCGGCACTTAAGATAATATGTGACAGAGAGAATGCAATAAATGAGTTTGTTCCTGAAGAATACTGGACAGTATCTGCAGATTTCAAGAAAGGAAAGAAATTTACAGCAAAACTGGCAGCTTTTGAGGGAAAGAAAATATCTGTTGCAAACTGTGAGCAGGCTGATGAGATAGAAAAAAAACTGTCCGGTGGAGAATACACAGTGTCTTCAGTTGAGAAGAAGCTTACAAGAAGAAGACCATATGCGCCATTTACTACAAGTACGCTTCAGCAGGATGCTTCAAACAAACTGAATTTCAATACTAAAAAAACAATGATGATTGCGCAGCAGCTGTACGAGGGGGTTTCTGTAAAAGGACACGGTACAATAGGTCTTGTATCATATATCAGAACCGATTCGGTAAGACTTTCCGATGAGGCAAGAGCGGCTGCCAGGGATATGATAGTTGACAAGTTCGGTGAAAGATACTGGAGCAGCAATTTCTATACAAACAAGAAAAAGGAGATACAGGATGCTCATGAAGCAATAAGACCTGCTCATGTGGATCTGCTTCCTGAGGATATCAGAGATTCTCTGACTGCGGATCAGTTCAAACTGTATAATCTCATATATACAAGATTCCTGGCAAGTCAGATGTCTGCAGCAGAGTTTGACAGCATGACAGTTCTGATCGATAATGGACCTTACACTTTCAGAGCGACAGGTTCAAGAGTTGCTTTCGAGGGATTCAGAAAAGTATACAGTACAGCAAAGGGGGAAGATGATGAAAAGATGCTTCCGGAACTGGCAGAGGGTGAGAAACTGATACCGTCCGCAGTTAATAAGGAGCAGAACTTTACTCAGCCGCTTCCCAGATATACAGAGGCTGCTCTTGTCAAGGAACTGGAAGATAAGAATATTGGAAGACCTTCTACATATGCGCCTATTGTCGGTACACTTGTTGAGAGAAGATATATTACAAGAAGCAGGAAACAGCTGGTACCTACAGAACTTGGGTTTACAGTGAACGGAATGATGAATGACTACTTTAAGGAGATTGTCGATACCGATTTTACGGCAGATATGGAAGACAGGCTCGATGATGTGGAAGTGGGAACCATTCCATGGAAGAGGGTTGTGAGTGATTTCTACGAACCGCTAAGCACTGATCTTAAGAGGGCTGATGAGGAAATCGAGAAGGTGGTCATCGAAGATGAGCCTACCGGAGAAATGTGTGAGCTGTGCGGAAAGCCGATGGTCAGAAAGCAGGGAAGATTCGGTGCGTTTATCGCCTGCAGCGGATACCCTGAATGCAGAAATACCAAAGCAATCGTAACAGCAATAGATGTTAAATGCCCTAAATGCGGAAAGGACATAGTCCAGAGAAGAAGCAAAAAAGGCAAGTTGTTCTACGGCTGCAGCGGATATCCGGAATGCGATACTGTATTCTGGTACAGACCGGTTAATGATAAATGCCCTGAATGCGGAAGCCTTCTGGTCGAAAAGGGCAAGGAAAAGAAAAAGAGCTGCTCAGATCCTGAGTGCAAATATAAAGAATAGGGGGAATCAGTATGATTAAATTCAATGCTACTACAATAGTGGCTGTAAGGAGAGGACCTGACGATATCTGTATAGGAGGAGACGGTCAGGTTACAATGGGAGAAACCACAATAATGAAACACGGTGCAAAGAAGGTTAAGAAAATTTACAGGAACACCGTGCTTACCGGATTTGCAGGTTCGGTTGCTGATGCTTTTTCTCTTACTGAGAAATTTGAAAGCAAACTTGATGAACACGGAGGCAATCTTAAAAGAGCAGCGGTTGCGCTGGCTCAGCTCTGGAGACAGGATCAGGCGTCGAGAAATCTCGAGGCTCTGATGATAGTTGCAGACAGGGAGAGTCTTCTCCTGATTTCAGGTAATGGTGAAGTAATTGAACCGGATGAGGATTTCATTGCAATCGGTTCAGGCGGAAACTACGCTTATTCGGCGGCAAAGGCACTGTACCATCACACAGATATGAACGCGGAAGAGATAGTAAGGGAATCTCTTGCAATTGCATCATCAATATGTGTATACACAAACAGCAACATTAATGTTGAAAAACTTTAGGAGGCACAGATTATGGCAAACATGATATATCAGATGACCCCGAAGGAAATAGTTGCTGAACTTGACAAATATATTATCGGTCAGGATGAAGCAAAGAAATCAGTAGCTATTGCACTCAGAAACAGATACAGAAGAAGTCTTCTTTCAGATGAAATGAGAGAGGAAATAACGCCCAAGAACATTCTTATGATGGGACCTACAGGTGTCGGAAAGACAGAGATTGCAAGAAGACTTGCAAAACTGATGGACGCTCCTTTTGTTAAAGTTGAGGCCACAAAGTTTACTGAAGTCGGATATGTGGGAAGAGATGTTGATTCTATGGTAAGAGACCTTGTTGAAGCATCTCTAAGAGTGACAAAGAAGGCAAAACTTGAAGAGAAGTATGATATTGCCGATAAGATTGTTGAGGAGAAGATAATAGAGGCTATTATTCCCGGCAAGAAGAAGCGTATAACAGAAAAGACATCAAGAAGTCCTTTCGATTTTATTATGAACAGTGCAGGGTACCAGACACAGAAGCAGGAGTATCTGGAAGGAAAATCCGAGGGACCTGACAAAGAGGACATGGAAGTCGAAATGGCAAGGGAGCAGGTGAAGGAACAGCTCAGAAAGGGACTTCTTGAGGAACAGTATATCGAGATAGAAGTTGTTTCGGAGCCCAAGGGAAATCAGCTTGACATGAGCAATGAGGGAATGAGCATTGCTATTGGCAATATCTTCGGCGATATGCCTAAGAAGACAAAGAAGAAGAACTGCAAGGTTAAGGATGCGAGGAAGATCCTCAGAGAACAGGAAGCACAGAAACTGATAGATATGGATCAGGTTACTGATGAAGCTGTAGAGAACGCTGAACAGAACGGAATCATATTCATTGATGAAATTGACAAGATAGCTGCCGGCGGACAGTACCGTTCAGGCGCGGACGTGTCAAGAGAAGGTGTGCAGAGGGACATTCTCCCTATAGTTGAGGGAAGTGTTATCAATACAAAGTATGGTCCTGTAAGAACAGATCACATTCTTTTCATAGGTGCAGGAGCCTTTCATGTTGCAAAGCCGACAGATCTTATACCTGAACTTCAGGGAAGATTTCCTATAAGGGTTGAGCTTGAGAACCTTACTAAAGAAACATTTGTCAAGATTCTTACAGTCCCTGAAAATGCACTGATTAAACAGCATAAAGCGCTTATTGAGACTGAGGGAGTGACAATCGACTTCACAGATGACGCAATCGATGAGATTGCAAATATGGCTTATCTCATGAATGAGCAGAACGAGAATATCGGAGCAAGAAGGCTCCATACAATTCTTGAGAAGCTTCTCGAAGATATTTCTTTCAATCTTCCGGATGTCGATGAGAAGAATATTGTTATTGACAGTGACTATGTTAAAGCGAAGTTTGAAGACAGAGTTCATGCAGATGACATCGACAGATTTATACTTTAATTACTGCGGCATATCTTATGATATGCCGTTTTTTGTATACAGAAAACCACGCGTTTGACGCGTGGTTCCGGAAATGCTATGCAT
>JAEDDI010000049.1 GCA_016293805.1 Bacillota bacterium
GGTAAGTATTTCAAGATAGGCGGTACTCTTAATGAAGATGGTACGTTCACATTCGTTACAGGACACTTCTCTACATATGCTATAATGCCTGAAGCAGATGCAGACAAGGTGATTAAGGATCAGGAGATTGCTGCTGTAAAGAGAATAAAGCCGGTTGTCACACTGACAACTAAGAATATAAAGAGGGGGATTAAGGTAAGCGTAAAGATCCCTGCATCACAGAAGGCTGACAAGACAGGAATCATAATCTACAGGTCGACTAAGAAGAGCAGCGGATACGCAATGTACAAGAATGTAAAGACATCAGGATCCACATACACAATAACTAATACTTTGAATGTTAAGGGTAACAGACTTGTTAAAGGTAAGAGATACTACTACAAGGCGAGAGTGTACAAAGTTATTGACGGAAAGACATACTACGGTCCGATGTCGAATATAAAGTATATGAGAGCTAAATAACCTGTTTAAGGTGAATACCCATCGGCGCGAGCTGATGGGTATTTTACTGTACAGCTGAAATTATGATATATATTAAACAAATGAGTTAAAGGCATATGCAGGAAGCAGACACCTCACTGGAAAAGCTATATAGTTTCTACCTATAACCGGTATATACAGCCATTTTCTGCCATAAGTGCGGGAAAGAATAGTATTACGATTTCTGTTTACAGAAGGCAGTGAGGGATATATAATATAAGCGAGCATTTACTCTGAGATTTAATATGGCTGCAGCAGACCATTCAAGGAAGATTTCAGCATGTGATCAAAGATAAAATGCCAATGCAGACGTTAATGAATATAAAAGAAGAGGCAGGCAATATGAAGAGAAGAAGACTATTAAGCATACTGCTTTCACTGTGCATGATGGTTACGCTCATGCCGCAGATGGCATCTGCAGCGGGGGCGTCAGACAGCATCCCAAGTGTATCAGCATATGCCACAAAAAACCAGTTAATGGATGGCACATTTGCGCCAGATTCCAGCGGAACTGCAGTCAATATCGGCAAGCTGGCGTTTGGTAAAAACAGTGAAGGTGATCCGCTGGAATGGTACATTCTTGGAAGGGACAGCGGTGTGCCAGGTGATAACACCATCATCTTTGCCGCAGGACCGATAGTTAAAGGACAGGTATTTGAGGATGACTATGAGAATAACAAGGGATATGATTCAGGCTGGGGATGCACATATCCGGAAAGCAGAAATATAACTGTAGTGCATCCAAATCACTACGGGTCAAGTGATGTTCGAAGTGTTCTAAACAGCATTGCCGGTGATACCGGGTATTTCACTTTGGCCCAGCAGAACCTGATGAATGAAACTTTAGTGAAATCATCAGACACATATAACGCCGAGTCATATACAACAGAAGATAAACTGTATCTGTTAAAGGGAGATTTTGACGCAAAAGTAATATATGCAGGAACAGATAACAGCACTGCTATAGCCAGGGAAAGCTACTGGAGCAAAGCCGCAAGTGCATTCTGGCTTCGTTCCACCCTTATATTTAACGGAGATGCTTCGCTTGTTTTAAGTGTCACTCCAAATGATAAGGTTAATGCAGACATGGTAAACAACAAGCTTGCTGTATGTCCTGCTTCCAATCTGGATCTATCGGATGCAGTTTTTGCTTCAGCTGCGAAGACAGCAGGCAGTGAACCGGTTTACGGAACAGTCTCATCAGGAGATGCTATGACTCTGAGACTGGACGGAAGTGAAAAAAACCCGGGAACGGTGACATATAATGAAAAGGACAACTGCATTACAGCAGTTACGGGAAGCAGTGAAGGCAGTGTATCACTTAATGTACAGGGTAAAAACGGAACATCTGACTGGTATTACAGTATACCTGTTAAAGGAACAGAAACTGTGACAATGTCTGAAATCAGATCGGCACTTGGTTTGTCGCCGGATATCAGCTGGGCAGAATGCAGAATATGGCTTGAAACTGCAGATGAAGACGGAATGATATATGCAGTGAATATGTCCGAAGCTGAATACGACAAGATAAAAAAGGAGCAGGCAATAACTGCTGTCAGGAGTATAAAGACTACTGTCACACTGACAACCGGGAATATAAAGAGGGGGATTAAGGTAAACGTTAAGATACCTGCATCACAGAAGGCTGACAAGACCGGAATTATAATCTACAGGTCGCTTAAGAAGAACTCAGGATATGCAGTGTATAAGAAGGTCAAGACATCAGGTGCATCGTATACAGTAACCAACACTTTAAATGTCAAGGGTAACAGACTTGTTAAAGGTAAGAGGTACTACTACAAGGCGAGAGTGTACACGGTGATTGACGGTAAGACTTATTACGGTCCGATGTCAGATGTCAAGTATATGAAGGCTAAATAACCTGTTTGAGGAAAATATTTTGCAGAATTGAGATTAAATTGCGAAATATTGTTTATTTCTCGTAAAAATAGTATATAATAAAACTGCAGACTAAAAGTGAAAGTGCAGTTTCACAGAAAGAGAGCTTCTTAACTCCCGTTAGAGGCTCTTTTTTCATTAGTATAATAAATGAACGGCAGGGGATAAGTCCGGCCTGCCGCTCAGATTTTAATTATGAATGAAAGCTGATTAAGAACAGTTTATTCTTCTTCAGTCTTTGCATCTGCGTCAAATACAAGTCTTCCGTCTGAGAATGACTTCTTGATCTGTACGTTTGAAACATCTTCTATGTCTGATGTTGTAATATCCATATCCATGATAACAAGGTCAGCCTTCTTGCCTACTTCGATAGTACCGATTTCATCTTCAAGGTTCATTGAGTAAGCGCCGCCGTATGTAGCTGCCTTGATGATCTGGTCAAGAGTCATACGCTCGTCAGCTGAAGGTAATACGCCGATTGTGTAATCTTCATAGTTTGATGAAGGCTTAGTTGTTCTTGTAAGATCCATTCCCTCATACCAAAGGTCGAATACCTTCTGAGGAAGTGTTCTTGTAACAGCACTGTAAAGCAGCCATCCCCAGTCAGGTTCACTTACGAAGAAGTCACTGTGAACTCCAACGTTTACGCCTGCCTTAACAAGGCTTTCTTCAGGATACTGATTGTCTGCTCTTTCCTTACCTATTGAAGGAACATAAAGATCCCAGTAGTAGTCATCCATTACTGCCCAGTAAGGAGCGATCATTGCACTTACGTTAAGGTCAGCCATTCTCTTCTTGTCTTCATCCTTGATGAACTGGCAGTGTACGAATGTGTCTCTGTTATTTGTGCCGTTTGTTGCTTTTGTCTTTTCAAGTGCGTCAAGAGTATATGTTACAGCTGCATCGCCGATTACGTGAACGTGGATCTGGTATCCAGCAGCATCAATCTTTGTGAATAAAGTTTCCATGAGATCGTCGTCCCATGTCTTCATTCCATTGTTTCCTGATGTGTAAGGCTCGTCAAGGTATGCTGTTTCTTCTTCAAGTACCTGGTCTGCGAAGAACTTGAATCCGATTACCTGGAAGTAGTCAGTTGTGAATCCTTCTGACTGCTTAATTGCCTGGTCTACAAGAGCAAGAAGTTCTTCTTCAGTTCCCATTTCAGGAGCAAGGTGCCATGCACCGCGAACCTTTAATGTAAGTTCGCCTGCTTCTGCCATTTCTTCGTAAGCTGTCCAGTAGTTTTCTTCAGTGATAGGAATCATACCGTCGTAAATTGTAGTAACTCCGGCTGCATTGAACTTTTCCTGAACCCATGCAATAGCTTCCTTGTACTGTTCAACTGTATATTCAGGCTTGATATCCTCAACAAGGTTCATAGCTGCTTCCTTAAGGTAGCCTGTAGGTTCGCCTGTTTCAGGATCTCTTACGATGATTCCGCCTGCAGGGTCTTCAGTGTCCTTAGTGATTCCTGCCATTTCAAGAGCCTTAGAGTTAACCCAGTATGAATGGCCGTCGCCTGACTGAAGAATTACAGGTTTGTCAGGACATACTTCATCAAGAGTTTCTTTTCTAGGGCCTACTGAATCAAACATTGATCTCATGAATCCTGATCCTGCATAAACTTCATTGTCAGGATGTTCTTCTACGAATTCTTTAACAGCTGCAGCATAGTCTTCAACTGAGAAAACATCCTGAAGAGCGATTTCAAAATAAATCTGTACCGCACTGCTTGCAGGGTGCATATGTCCGTCAACCATGCCCGGAAGTACGCTGCCGCCGTTTGCATCGATAGTTTCGATATCGCCGTCGTCATATTCTGCCGCGCCTTCAGCGTCGCCTACATATTCGATAACTCCGTCTTTGACTACAACTGCTTCAGCAGTTTCACCTTCTCCTGTGTAAACAGAAGCGTTGGTAATGATGTAGCTGGAAGGTTCTGCATCGCTGCCGCCGCATGCTGTGAATGTGAATACAACACATAATGCAAGAACTAAAGCAGCAGCTCTCTTTAAAATGTTTTTCTTCATTCCGTCGTGGCATACATAAGGTATGCCGTCCTCCTTTCGTTACAATAAATGATTTAAGATTGAGCCTTCGTTCGAATATATTGTAAATTTCAGGTGTGTGAAAAGATATAGCACAGCAGTGCTATTTATGTGAGAAAGATTTATTCGAAGTAAAATAGAATATATACCATATTCATGTTAAGGATAAAGAGATTGTATGGTATAATTTGTGTGAATGAGATTTGCCTGCATTTATGATGAACTAATATACCGGATAATTACAGGAGGCGAGAATGAAAAAGGGGAAAAAACTTTTTGTTATACTTGTGTCGATTGCAATGGTGCTTGGTCTGTACATACCTGCATATGCTGAAGAAAAGCCTGTTTCAGTTGACACGGGAGTTATGACATTTATTACACTGGCGGAGAATACTGACTACAGATGGAATATCAACGGCCTGGGTGACAAAGGCAATGCCGTTCATCTTGACAAAACAACCGGAGACAACTGTGATTTCAAGATTTACAGCGCAGAGGATGGATATTATTCGATAAAGTTCATCAAAGATGCCGGAACAGACAGATATGTGGATATTGACGGCAAGAGCACAGAGGAAAAGGCAGTTCTTCATATCTGGGAATCAGACGACGATGAAGTTAAGGGAAACCCGCACAGACAGTTCGTATTTCTGGATGAGGGAACCGACAGCAGTGGAAGACAGCTTGTTTCAATCAAGAATAAAAAAAGCGGTCTTTACGTGACATATGATGATGCGAACAACAACGGCCCGTCAGCAGGTGATGAGCTCATTCAGGTTAAATATGAAAACCGCTCAAAGTGGATTATATCACGCGATGTGGTTCCTCTTGAGGGAAAAGAGGTCTCGGATCTCATAGCATACAGGGATACTGATTCCGAAGACGCTGTTCGCGAGGACGGGGTCTATGTTCAGTTCATATCGGCCCGCAACAGGGTGATGGTGCTGAACAAGGAACCAAACGGCATGGTGTATAATCAGGAAGTTGGAGATAACGGAAAGTTCCTGCTGAAATGGAACGGCGCATACAGCGCATATGAGGTATACGGCGTTGATACGGACGAGACGTTTACAGACCATATGAAGATGTATGAGTACAGCGACAATGTCTTTTTAGACAGCCGTCCGGATGTTTCGGGAGAGACTGACACATCTGCTCTCTGGAGGTTCATAAGGCAGGACAACGGAACATATCTGATTCAGAATGCCAGAACAGGACAGTATATAATCAAAGGTGAAGACGATGAATGCGCAGAGCTTGGCGGCAGGGACAGCGCAGAATCCTTCCTTATAGACAGGTTTGCAGGAACAGACGATCCTGTGAACTTCAACTACGCATATCCGTGGATGAAGGAGCTGCCGAACAAGAAAGCATATCTTTCGTCGATCAATCTTCCGGGAACGCATGATACCGGAACTGCAGGCGTAAACGTATATTTCCCGACCGCTTTTGCGAAATGTCAGACATACTATTTCGGAGAGCAGCTCAACATCGGATGCAGAGCATTTGACATCCGTGCGGACGCACCTGAAAGCGCATCCAAAATGTCGGATGTAACCGTTGTTCACGGAGGAAGCATGTACTCCTGCAGCGACAGAAACGGCACGGAGCTGACGCTTGCGGATATTTTCGATGATGCTGTAAGATTCCTCAAGAAATACAATAGTGAAAGTCTTATTATGATGATCAAACTTGACGCAGGGGAGGATATCGGACTTGCAAGAGCCATGGCATCCTTCATCAGCGAAAACAAAGACTATGTATATATGGGTGAGGGAGTGCCGTCCGTTGAGGAAGCGGCAGGCAAGATGGTTCTCATCAGAAGGTATGAGGTTGCAGACAGCGTGCTAGACACTTATTCCCTTGAAATAGATGATTTTGGAATAGATATCCGTGACTGGGATTCATATAACTACACGGCAAGCAAGGAAGCCATCAAGATTCATGACAAAGACGGCATTGCGGTTTACGCCCAGGACAAATACAACTGCGGTTCGGACACGAAACTGGAATACATAGAAGGCACTCTGCAGCAGACCACAGCTGACAAGATTCTGGGCAGCGCATGGATATTCAACTATACAAGCTGTGCAAGCGGAGAACCGCTGACTCTGACAGAGGACATTAATCCGTGGCTTATGCAGAGAGGTCCTTACGGCGGAGGCACTCAGTACTTTTCAAACGAGCGCCTGGGCAACGTGATGCTCAACTTTGTGACAGGACCGATGGCAGCTCTTGTATATGAGACTAATACAGAAACTGCTGATTTTTACGCAACAAAGCCGGAAGCTCCCGACACAGTAAAGCTCACATACGGGCAGCCTCTTTCCAAGGCGAAGCTGTCGGGACATATAGGGGAGGGAACATGGAAGTTTGAAAGAGCGGACTATGTTCCTACACTTGCAGATTTCAGAAGCGGAAAGAAATTCGCCATAACGTTCACTCCGGATAATCCCGATTATCCATCTGTGACAAAGCAGGTAAGCATCTCTAAACTTCTCGGCATTCCTGAAGGGGCGCAGGAAGGAACCGTATCAGGGGGAGATGACGAAGCAGATAAAGCAGGCACATCGTCTGAGAAGGCAGACCCTGCAAAGACAGGCGACAGCATAACTGAAGAACTTGTTATCAGCCTTGCAGTATTTGCAGCCTGTGCATTTGCGGCACTGGTTATGATAAGAAGAAGAGAAAAAAGACAGAGCAGATAACATGACTAGACAAACGGCAGCGTGAGGGAATCCTTGCGCTGCTCTTATATTCTTTTCTGTTTACAGAAGGATATCGGGGAGGGTATAATGATATAAGGAAAGCGAGCATTTACTTTAATAGCAAGGAAATATCTGAAGCTTAAGATAGAAGTATTAAAGGAAACGTTAACACTTTTCATTGAAAAATACGGTAATTCAAAAGAAGAAGTGAAGGAGGAGAGATGAAGACGAAAAAGATACTCAGCATACTGCTGTCAGTATGCGTGATACTGGCATTTATGCCGCAGATGGCATTTGCGGATACATTTAAATCTGGCGACTTTGAATACAGTGTGAATAGTACGGATTATGGTATTATTATCGAGAAGTATGTTGGAGAGGCTACGCAGATTGAAATTCCATCCCAAATAGATGGAAAAACTGTGAAATATATTGGACAGTATGCCTTCAGCGACTACACAGACCTTGAAAGTATAACTATCCCTAACGGTGTTATATCAATTCTTCAATCAGCCTTCAGTGGCTGCACAGGCCTTGCAAGCATAAATATTCCTGGAAGCGTTACCTCTATTGGTGATGAAGCTTTTGCTGGATGCACAAGCCTTGCAAGCATAAATATCCCTGGAAGCGTTACCTCTATTGGAGATCTTGCATTTAATTATTGCACAAGCCTTGCAAGCGTAACTATCAGCGATGGCGTTACATCTATTGGGAATAGAGCTTTTGCTGGATGCACAAGCCTTAAAAGTATTGTAGTTGCTGATTCTAATACTGCCTATTCATCAGAAGATGGTGTTTTGTTCACTAAGGATAAAACTCAGTTGATACAATATCCTCTTGGAAACATTAACAAAGAATATAGTATTCCTGAAAGCGTCACAATCGTCGCAGGGGGCGCATTTAATGGATGTACAAGCCTTGAAAGTGTAACAATCCCCGGCAGCGTTACTTCTAGCAGCTCCGCTTTTGATGGATGTACAAGCCTTAAAAGCGTAACTATCCTCGATGGCGTTACCTCTATTGGAGATTATGCATTTAATTATTGCACAAGCCTTGAAAGTGTAACAATCCCCAGCGGTGTTAAATCTATAGGAAGCCAAGCTTTCTATCAATGCACAAGCCTTACAAGTGTGACGATTCCTGAAAGCGTTACCTCTATCGGAAATTATGCATTTTATGAATGCACAAGCCTTGCAAGCATAAATATCCCTGGAAGTGTTACATCTATTGGGAATAGAGCATTTGCTAGATGCACAAGCCTTACAAGTGTGACGATTCCTGAAAGCGTTACCTCTATTGGAGATTATGCATTTTATAAATGCACAAGCCTTACAAGCATAACTATCCTCGATGGCGTTACCTCTATCGGAAATTTTGCATTTTATGAATGCACAAGCCTTGCAAGCATAAATATCCCTGGAAGCGTTACATCTATTGGTGATGGATCTTTCTATGGGTGCACAGGGCTTGAAATTACATTCCTGCCTGTGGGGCTAGATGTTTCAAATGTAAGTATTCCAGTTGAGGCATCACAGGCAAGATACAGCATTGATACCAACAGAGACGAGGTTACAATTACCGAAATAAAATTAGGAACAGACAAGAACCCTATCGCTATACCAGCAACAATCTTAGGTTATCCAGTTGTTGCTGTCGCAGAGGCCTATCAGAATTTAGTTGGCATACACACCCATAAACTTATAAATATTCCTGGAAAGGCTCCAACATATAGTGAAGCAGGATATAAGGAGTATTGGCACTGTACGTTATGCGACAAATTCTTCTCTGATAAAGCTGGTACGACTATAATTCCTGACCTTGATAGCTGGAAAACAGGCGAAGGCAGGATTGATAAGCTTACTGTACCAGCTAAGACTGACTCTGTAACAACTGATAAGGATGGAAGTGTTACAGTAACCTTGAATAAGTCAATAACAACATCAGGCACTAAAACCACAGCTACAGTAACAGATACTGTAGTAAACCAGATCCTTGCCAAACTTGCATCATCTGACTCAAAGAGCGTAGTTATAGATGCCTCTGCAGGTTCAGCTGCATCGACATCTGTTGTAATCTCAGAAGCATCATTTAGGAAGCTTGCTGAAGTAGATGGTATAGAGTTAACACTTGTAACAGATAACGGTAAGGCCGTTCTCGATAAGGATACTCTCACTGC
>JAEDDI010000050.1 GCA_016293805.1 Bacillota bacterium
AGTATCAGGTGCATTCTGGACATTCATCAACGAAATCAACTATGTATGGTCATTCGTAATCGCATTTGTAGTATACATTGCACTTATGAAGACAAGTTTTGCTGGAAGATCATATCTTACAGAAGAAGAATACGCTCAGATTACTCAGATCGAACAGTAATTCGAATCTAAAATTTGATACGGAAACTTACGCAATGGCGTAAAAGAACATGTAAGAAAACGGGGCCTTTGTTAAAAGGCCCCTGTTTTAAAAGATGATAATGATAATAAACAGGAGGTATCTTATGGATTTATTATTCAAAGGCGGTACAGTTGTAACTGCTTCATCAAAATTTAAAGCTGACGTTGCTGTTAAAGGTGAAAAGATTGTTGCTGTTGGCGCTAACTTAAAGCCTGAAGCAAAGACAGAAGTAATCGATGCTAAGGGTAAGCTTATCCTTCCAGGTGCTATCGATGGACACACTCATCTTGCAATGCCTTTCGGAGGAACTATTTCAACTGACGATTATCATACTGGTACAAGAGCTGCTGCTTGCGGCGGTACTACTACAGTATTTGACTTCGTTCTTCAGGCTCCAAAAGACGAAGGAATGTGGGATGCAGTAAAGAGAAGAGATGCTATTTGCGTTGAACAGGGTCCTGTAATTGACTATTCATATCATGTTGGTGTTGGTAATGCAACTACTCCTGAAATGATTGCTACAATGGATGAGTGCGTTGAGAACGGCGTTGTATCATTCAAGGTATTCATGGTTTATGACTTTGGTGTAGATGACGGACAGTTCTACAATGTATTAGCTCATTCAACAGAAATCGGCGCTATCGTTGGTGTTCATGCAGAAAACAAGAGTGTAAATGACTGCTTAAATGCTAAGTATCTTGGTGAGGGCAAGACTTCAGCATGGTGGCATTACATGTCAAAGAACGAAGCAGTTGCAGGTGAAGCTGATGTAAGAGCTATCAACCTTGCTAAGATGACAGGTGCAGCACTTTACATCGTACACACTGACAACAAGCAGGGTGTTGAAGCAGCTGCAGCAGCAAGAGCAGAAGGATATCCTATCTTCCTTGAAACTTGTCCTCAGTATCTTGCTATGACAAGTGATGTTTACAAGGATGAAGATAAGGGATTCCCTAAGAAGTATGCAGATTTAGGACTTAGACCTAGAGACTTCGTATGCTCACCTCCAATGAAGGGTCAGGAATCACAGGACGCACTTTGGAACGGCATCAAGAATGGTACAGTTTCAACTCTTGCAACTGACCACTGTCCGTTCTTACAGTCAGAAAAAGACTGGGGAATCACTAAGAAGGATGGAACTCCTGGTAACTACACAACTATTCCTAACGGATGTGCAGGTATCGAGAACATGTATCCATACATCTTATCAGAAGCTAACAAGGGCAGAATCTCCTTCGAAAAGGCAGTAGCTATTTCAGCTACAAACCCTGCTAAGTTATTCGGTATCGATTACTGCAAGGGCGCTATCGAAGTTGGTCTTGATGCAGACATCGTTGTATACGATCCTAAAATCAAGTTTGAGGTTAAGAACGCTGAAAACCAGCACGGTGCATTAGACCATACTGTATGGGAAAGCGCTAAGTTCAAGGGTTATCCTTGCGCTGTATACTCAAGAGGAAAGTTAGTATTCGATGGTAAGGACTTCGTAGGTGAAAAGGGCTACGGTAAGTTCGTTAAGCAGAAGAAAGTTAAGTTTACTTCTCCTGAATTCTAATTTGTATCAGATATCAAGGGACAGTTTCGGCTGTCCCTTTTTAATAAAAAAAAACCACGCCGAAGCGTGGCAGATACAGTTAAAGCTAGTTTTTGCCGCAGCATTTTTTGTATTTCTTGCCTGAGCCGCATGGACAAGGATCGTTTCTTCCGATTTTTGCCTCATCTCTTACAACTGTCTTTGATTTTTTGAAGTCCTTTATTATTGCCATCATCTGATCTTTGGTGAGAACTTCACTCCATGCATCAAGAGTTGCAAGATGCTCTGCATCTGCAGCAAGCATATTGTAGAAAAGCTTCTCGTAATCGATATCAAGAGTGATTTCAGATGATTCATCAAAATTCATATAATCGTGAGGAGTCTTAAGTGATGAATCAACTCCGTCGAGGAAGCCCATAAAGATTACAGGGTCTGCCTCATATCTGTCAACAAGTTCCTGAAATGTTCCGCTAAGAACATATTCGTGGTTCATGAGAAGATCTGTATATATTCTGCTCTCTGTATCGCTGTAGATTTCCCAGAATGAATCAAAAGTATCTTCTGTCTGATTTTCAATGAGATTCTTCCACTGTTCGTATAAAGCTGCCAATTTATTTATCCTCCATTCTGATTTTCTTAGCTATCTCAATCACATCACCCATGAGCGCGCTTCCTGTTGGGAATCCGCCGGCACCTTTTCCATAGAACATGAGCTCATCGACAGCATTTCCTGTAATATATATTGCATTGAATTCATTTGATACTGAAGCAAGAGGATGATCCTTGCTGAGCTTCATAGGTGCAACACTGTATTCAAGTGAACCGTCTTCGTTCTTTTTTGCCTTTCCGATGAGTTTGATTACACAGTTTTCATGCTTCGCCTCTTCGATTGCTTCAGGAGTGATACCTGTGATTCCGATTGTCGGTATATTGTCAGGATGAATATATGTATCAAAAGCAAGCGCCATAAGAACTGAAACCTTGTTTGCAACATCATGTCCTTCAACATCGGCTGTAGGGTCAGGTTCAGCAAATCCCTTTTCCTTGGCTTCCTGAAGAGCTGTATCATAACTGAGCCCGTATTCTGTCATTTTTGTAAGGATATAGTTGGTTGTTCCGTTAAGGATGCCTAAAATCTCAGTGAACTGATTTGCTCCCAGCACTGTAGTTATCGCATTGAGAATAGGAATTCCGCCGCCTACGCTGGCTTCAAATCTGAACTCAACGTTGTTTTCCTTTGCTGTATTGATGAAAGTGTCATAATCTGCAGCGATTGCGGCCTTGTTGGCAGTAATTACATGCTTTCCGTGTCTCATTGCTTCAAGCATGAATGTGCTGGCCGGTTCAATTCCTCCGAGAACTTCAATTACGATGTCGATTTCAGGGTCGTTAAAGATTTCTTCAGGGTCCTGTGTGAAAAGATCCATAGGAACCTCTATTCCTCTGTCTCTTGTTGTATCTCTTTCAAGAATCCTCTTGAATCTTATATCGCATCCGCTGTTTTTTGCGATTGTTTCTCTGTTCATGTCAAGAATTTTGTATGAGCCTGTTCCAAGTGTACCCATGCCCATTAAACCAACATTAACTCTTTTCATAGTAGTCCTCCCGATATATTATCATGTGAAAAATTATGCATAATACGATATGCTGTTTCCTTGAATTCAACATTATGCTAATTTAGTATATTATCACAAATCGTAAGTTTTGTATGCATTCTTTTTAAAAATATTTAAAAATTGAAAAAAGTCTATCAGTATTCTGCAGGTTCTGATAATATTTATTTATATTAAAAGTGAGACTGGAGGAGTTATGGCATTACATATAGTTATGGTAAACCCGGAGATTCCGCCCAACACAGGCAATGTTGCAAGGAGCTGTGCTGCAACAGGCAGTGTGCTGCATCTTGTAAAACCGCTTGGGTTTGATATTTCCGACAGAGCTCTTAAAAGAGCGGGACTTGACTACTGGCAGTATGTGGATGTAAGGGTTCATGAGAACCTTGAATCATTCATGGAAAATTACGGAAATCATACCATGTACCTTGCAACGACAAAGGGGAGCAGAAAGTATTCTGAAGTGCAGTTCAAAGATGAAGATATGATTCTTTTTGGAAGAGAAACGGCAGGTCTGCCGAGAGAATTTATAGCACAGCATGAGAAAAATGCAATAAGGATACCTATGAGCGAGGATACAAGGCTGAGATCGCTTAATCTTGCAAATTCTGTGAATATAATACTGTTTGAAGCATTAAGACAGATGGATTTCCCGGATCTTCTCTGATTTTGTATACATCGAAAAACTGTTCAATTTCTATTGAATTAATATGAAATGTGCTTTAAACTTTAAATATGTATATTAGTGGAAATGCTTTTAAGAGTTTAGGAGGATAAAAATGACTATCAAACTTGGTATCAGTGGATTTGGCCGTATTTCAAGAGTGGTTATACGTGCGACTATGGATATGCCTGAATTTGAAATCGCAGGCATCAATGTGCGTAATGCTGATTTTGAATACCTTGCATATATGTTGAGATATGATTCTACATTCGGCAGATTTCCTGAAGAAGTCGGCACATGGGAACATGGTATAACAATAGGAAAGAAGGAAATCCCTGTATACAGTGAGAGCGATGCTGCCAATATTCCTTGGCATGAATGCGGAGCTGAATACATCATGGAAGGTACAGGCGCTTATACAACAACTGACAAGGCCATGGTTCATATAGAGAGAGGCGGAGCAAAGAAGGTTATAATATCAGCACCTGCCAAGGATAAGGTTACACCTACTTATGTATACGGTGTAAATCATGACGGATACAGACCTGAGTATCAGGTTGTTTCAGCTGCATCATGCACAACAAACTGTCTTGCACCGCTTACAAAAGTTCTTGAAGACAACTATGGAGTTGAAGAAGGACTTATGTCGACAATACATGCGGCAACAGCAAAGCAGAAAGTTGTGGATGCAAGGTCGATGAAGGACTGGAGAACAGGAAGATCTGTATTCAACAATATTATTCCTACAACTACAGGTGCAGCCAAGGCGGTAGGTCTTGTTATCCCGGCAGTGAGCGGAAGAATGACAGGTATCGCTTACAGAGTGCCTACAGCTGACGTATCTGTTGTAGATCTTAATATAAAACTTAAGCAGGACACTTCATATGATGAAGTATGCCGTAAAGTTAAAGAGGCGTCAGAGACATATCTCAGCGGCGTAATAGAGTATGTTGATGATGAAGTTGTATCGGCTGATTTTATCGGTGATTCACATCCGTCAATCTTTGATGCAAGAGAAGGTTTCCAGCTTAACCCTAGAATGTTCAAGTTCATTTCGTTTTATGACAATGAATACGGTTATTCTTCAAATATGCTGCGTCTGATAAAATACATGTACGAAATAGATAACGCAAAATAAAGATTAAGAGGTAGAACCAATGAAGAAAAATATCAGGGATATTGACATTGCAGGCAAAAAAGTCATAGTAAGATGTGATTTCAATGTGCCGATGAAGGATGGGGCCATTACAGATGATATCCGCATCAGAGCAGCGCTTCCTACGATTGAATATCTTCTGGAAGAAGGGTGTGCACTGATACTGATGTCTCATATGGGAAGACCGAAAGGTGAACCTAAGATGGAGTATACACTGAAGCCGGTAGCAGACAGGCTTACAGAACTGTTAGCCAGGAAAGTAAGATTCATATCATCGCCGACAGTTGTTGATGATGAAGTAAGAAAAGCGGCAGAAGACCTCAAAGGCGGAGAAGTGATGCTTCTGGAAAATGTCAGATTTGTCAAGGGTGAAACTGACAACGATGCCGGATTTGCGAAAGCTCTCGCATCGCTTGCAGAAGTATTTGTAAATGATGCATTCGGAACTGCACACAGAGCACATTCATCTACAGCAGGCATTGCCGACTATCTTCCTGCAGTTTCAGGATTTCTTATCGAAAAAGAAATCAGATTCCTTGGAGATGCGATGGAATCACCTGAAAGACCTTTCGTTGCCATTATGGGAGGCGCAAAGGTAGGAGACAAGATTCCTGTGATTGAGAATCTGATGAACAAGGTTGATTCTCTCATAATCGGAGGCGGAATGGCATATACATTCTATAAAGCTATGGGATATGAAACAGGAACATCAATTCTTGACAGAGACAGTGTTGAAATTGCTGCAGGAATAATGAAGAAGGCAGAGGAGACAGGAGTCAATCTTGTGCTGCCTCTTGACTGTGTATGTACAGAAGAATTCAGTAATGACTCGCCTTATGAAGTATATGACAGAGATAAAATCCCTGCTGACAAAATGGGAATGGACATAGGGCCAAAAACTGCTGAACTGTTCGAAAGTGTCCTCAGAGATGCAAAAACAGTCGTATGGAACGGACCTATGGGTGTATTTGAAATGGAGAATTTTGCAAAGGGAACTTATACCATTGCAAAGATTCTTGCTGAACTTGATGCCGTTACCGTAATAGGGGGAGGAGATTCTGCGGCTGCAGTGGAACAGGCAGGATTTGCTGACAGAATGACTCATATTTCAACAGGAGGAGGAGCTTCTCTTGAATACCTTGAAGGAAAGGTTCTTCCGGGCATTGCCTGTCTTGAAGAAAAATAATTAATTGAAATATTGCCCGCTGTATCTTGTACAGCGGGCGGTTTTGGTATAATATAAGTCAAGAGAAAAAGAATAAATAGTGTGAGGTGTGGTATGAGATATCCGTTTATAGCCGGAAACTGGAAAATGCATAAGACAATTAAGGAAGCTGCCCTGTTTGCCGAGAAATTCAGAAAGCTTTATGACAGCAGTGTCACAGATGTAAGAGTGGCAATATGTGCACCGTTTACACAGCTTGCCGAACTTAAGAAAGCCTTTGAAGGAACCGGAATTCTTGTAGGCGCACAGAATGTTCATTTTGAGGACAAGGGGGCATTTACCGGAGAAATATCAGCAGATATGCTTGCTGAAACAGGTGTTGACTGCTGTATAGTAGGCCATTCGGAAAGAAGAGAATATTTCGGAGAGACAAATGAAACAGTCAACCTGAAGCTGCATAAACTGTTTGAGAAGAATATAATGCCGATTATGTGTGTGGGCGAAGGACTTGAACAGAGAGAAGCAGGCGAGGAACATCAGATTGTAAGGACGCAGCTTGTGGAGGGTCTGGTTAACATAGCACCTGAATATGCATCGCGGCTTGTGATTGCATACGAGCCGATATGGGCAATCGGTACAGGAAAAACTGCATCACCGCAGCAGGCTCAGGATATGTGCGGATACATAAGGCAGGTAATTGAGGAAATATATGACGAAACTGTTGCAGATGAAGTGGTAATTCAGTACGGCGGAAGCGTAAAACCATCAAATGCAGCTGAGATAATGAATATGGAGGATATAGACGGGGCTTTAGTTGGAGGTGCTTCGCTTGATCCTGATGATTTCATTGAAATAGTTAACTTTTAGGAGGTATAAATTATGGCATTTATTGAAGAAGTAATAGCAAGAGAAGTTCTTGATTCAAGAGGAAATCCTACCGTTGAAGTTGAAGTGTATCTCGATGACGGCGCGATGGGCAGAGCAATCGTTCCTTCAGGAGCATCAACAGGTGTTCACGAAGCAGTTGAACTGAGGGATGGCGACGAGGAAAGATATCTTGGCAAGGGCACTCTTCAGGCTGTACATAATGTAAATGAGATTATTGCACCGGAAATCATCGACTGGGAAGCATTTGATCAGACAGGACTTGATAAGTTCCTCATTGAGCTGGACGGCACACCAAACAAGGGAAATCTCGGTGCAAATGCAATTCTTGGAGTTTCAATGGCAGTTGCAAGAGCTGCAGCTGACAGCGTTGGACTTCCGCTGTTCCAGTATCTTGGAGGAATCAACGGCAAGGTTCTTCCGACACCGATGATGAATATCTTAAACGGAGGATCTCACGCTGACAATACAGTTGATATTCAGGAATTCATGATTATGCCGGTCGGAGCTCCTTCTTTCAGAGAAGCTCTCAGAATGGGAGCTGAAGTGTTCCACAATCTGAAGAAGGTTCTCAAAGGCAAGGGAATGAACACAGCAGTGGGTGACGAGGGCGGATTTGCTCCTAACCTTTCAACCAACGAAGAGGCTATTCAGGTAATCATTGAGGCAATTGAAGCTGCAGGGTATAAACCGGGTGAAGATGTTATGATTGCTCTTGATGTTGCAGCTTCAGAGTTTTATGATGCAGATAAAGATATCTACAACCTGACAGGTGAAGGCGTTTCAAGAACTGCAGAGGAAATGGTTGAATACTACGAAATGCTCTGTGAAAAATACCCTGTTATCTCAATTGAAGACGGCCTTGCTGAAGATGACTGGAACGGATGGAAGATACTTACCGAAAAACTCGGCAAGAAGGTTCAGCTTGTTGGTGATGACCTGTTTGTAACAAATACAGGAAGACTTGAAGAAGGTATCGCAAAAGGTGTTGCAAACTCTATACTTATCAAGGTTAACCAGATTGGTACATTAACAGAAACATTTGATGCTATTGAAATGGCCAAGAAAGCCGGATACACAGCAGTAGTATCACACAGATCAGGTGAAACAGAAGATACAACTATAGCTGATATTGTAGTCGGACTTAATGCAGGTCAGATTAAGACAGGTTCTCTTTCAAGAACAGATAGAATTGCAAAATACAATCAGCTGTTAAGACTTGAAGAGATACTTGGAGAGAGTGCTCAGTATGCAGGCAGATCAGCATTCTACAACTTAAAATAGTGTTTTTTATGGGCAGTCTTTGGACTGCTTTTTTCTTTTTGTAAAAAATTGCAGAAATCTCAGATAGAATACAAAAAGTATTGATTTTTTGTGTGTCAAGTGCTATATTTAAATGGTAACTTTAGAGGAGGATATTTTTTTATGAATACTGTTTTGATGATAATTCTTTTACTTGCATCAATAGTAATGATAGCTTCAATACTGCTTCAGTCGGGAAACAGTGCGGGATTATCAGGATCTATCGGTGGAGGAGCAGAACAGCTTTTCGGCAAGAAGAGAGCAAAAAAATACGACGTGGTACTCAGCAAGGTAACCGCTGTCGCAGGTATTCTGTTCATAGTGATTTCATTAGTGCTTGTTGCTATGGAATAATTACATATATTTAGTTAAATATGCTTTTGTGACGAGGTGTCTTCGGACGCCTCGTAAATCGTGCAAAGCAAAATGGAGGTATATTTCAAATGAACACATTAGCAATTCTTGTTCCAATTGCTGCTGCTGTCGGCCTTATCGTTGCATAT
>JAEDDI010000051.1 GCA_016293805.1 Bacillota bacterium
CTGCAACACCGTCTATTCCTTCAAGCCTGTTCATCAGAGTATCTGAAACAAAATCAGAAAGCTCATCGTTTTCCATTCCGGTGCTGCTTACTGCCGCCACTGAAACCGGAATCATTGATGGATTCATCTTGAGAATGGTGGGCGTTCCCACTGTATCGTCCCAGCTATACGATATCATGTTCACATTCTGAAGTATATCGACTGAAACAGTATCCATATTGACCTCATTGCTGAATTCCATCAGAATGAGTGAATAGTTTGCTGCAGAGACCGACTGAATATTTTTGATGTTTTCAAGTGTGGAAAGTCTCTGTTCAAGAGGTTTTGACACTTCATCTTCGACCTTCTCGGGAGTTGCACCCGGATATGCAGTCATTACCATAACATACGGCATATCGATGTTCGGCATAAGGTCCGGCGTCAGTTTCATAAATGAAACAACCCCAAGAACAAGCACAAGTATTACCGATACCAGTATGGTCATTGGTTTTTTTACGCTGAATTTTATCATTAATTTATAATACCCTTCTATGTACACATAATATAGTTATTATATTCTCTTTTAATTCTTTAGGCAATACAAAAGACAATCCGAAGATTGTCTTAAAATACTGTCTAGTCGTTAAGATATGATATATATGGAAGATTTCTGTACTTCTGATCATAATCAAGACCGTATCCGACTATGAAAAGATCGTCAACTTCAAATCCCACATAGTCAGCTTCAATATCACATCTTCTGCCGCTCGCCTTATTGAGAAGCGAACAGATTCTGATACTAGCCGGTTCGTGATTTGCAAGATATGATTTCAGATAGTTTAGCGTAATTCCGGAATCGACAATATCCTCAACTATTATAACATGCTTGTCCTTTATGTCCGAATCAAGGTCTTTATTGATTTTTACGACGCCCGATGATTTTGTCGATGATCCGTAGCTTGAACAGGCCATAAAGTCAATTGAGCACTCAAGTTCAACATTCTTAAGAACATCAGTCATCCACATTACAGCACCACGCAGAATGCCTATAAATATAACTTCTTTATCGCTGTCTTTGTAATCTTCTGTAATCTGCTGACCTATTTCTCTCGCTCTTTCCTCAAGCTGTTTTCTGTCAAACAGAACTGTTCCAACCTTATTGCTCATTTGCTTTCTCCTCATCTTCATCATCTTCACTCACGGTATAATTCACAGGATTTACTGTATCCCTGAATTTGCTCGAATAGTCAACACTTTTTTCACCGAGCCAGTAATTATCAAGTTCATCTTTCAGATAGTATATTATCATCGACCAGAGTACTATATCATCCAGGAATCCGAGCACAGGAACAACAGGCGGAACAAGATCAACCGGTGATACAAGATATATAAGTCCGAATAAAATCAGGATCTTCTTGTACCATTTGACCCGTCTGTCCTTAAGCATATAAAACAGTGCTCTTATCCTCTTTGCCAATACTCTGAAAGCTATAAATCTCATCTATTCCTCCAGAAGTTTCTCTATCTCGAGAAGAAGCTCATCCTGCCCGGTCCTCTTAAGGGATGAACATGGAATTACTCTGTCATCTTTCCCCATTCCCAGAGTTTTTCTAATTACTGCAATATTGCGCGAAAGCTCATTTCTTGAAACTTTATCTGCCTTGGTGGCAGCCACTATTCCATCAAGTCCATAATACTTCAGATACTCGTACATCTGCACATCCTGCCTGGACGGAGCATGACGTATATCAACCAGCTGTATTACCTTGATCAGATTTTCTCTGGATGACAGATACTTCTCCATCATAGGTCCCCAGTCCGACGAAACGGATTTGGAGACTCTCGCATATCCGTATCCGGGCAGATCGACAATTCTGAATTCATCGTTAATAATATAGAAATTTATTGTCCGCGTTTTACCCGGATTACCTGATACTCTTGCAAGGGATTTCCTTCCTGTAAGAAGATTCAGAAGAGATGATTTCCCGACATTTGATCTTCCCGCAAAAGCAATCTCTTTCAGATTCGGTTCCGGATACTGAGACGGCTTTACTGCAACCGCCTCAAGATCGGATTTGTTTATCTTTATCATCTTATTTCACCAGTACCTGTTCGAAAGCCTCTCTGGCATTTGATATAAGTACAAATTCTATTTCATTTCTTACATCTTCATGGATATCATCAATATCAGACGCATTCTCTGCAGGAAGAAGTATTTTCCTGATACCGGCTCTGTGCGCAGCAAGAACCTTTTCCTTAATACCTCCAACAGGTAAAACCTTTCCTGTAAGAGTTATTTCTCCTGTCATGGAAATGTCTTTTCTTGCAGGAATCTGTGTAAGTGCAGATACCATGGCTGTACACATTGTAACTCCTGCCGAAGGACCATCTTTAGGAGTTGCTCCTTCCGGAATGTGAATGTGAATATCCCTGTTCTTGTAGAAATCCTCCTCGATACCCAGTTCATCTGCAACAGATCTGATGTAGCTTTGGGCAGCCTTTGCAGACTCCTGCATAACATCTCCCAGCTGACCTGTAAGCACAAGCTTGCCTGTTCCCGGCAGAACTGCCGCCTCGATAAACAGTGTGTCTCCACCGACAACTGTCCACGCCATGCCTGTAGTTACGCCTATTTCTGTCTTTCCCTCAATTATATCATAATGATACTTTTTCTTCCCCAGAAAATCTGTAATATTCTCAGATGTAACTGTAATCCTTCCTGATTCTCCGGAAACCTTTTTCCTTGCTGTCTTTCTGCATAGATTTGATATTTCTCTTTCAAGATTACGCACTCCGGACTCCCTTGTATAGTAATTTACAAGGGATCTTACCGCATCATCGGTAATAGAGATGTCATCTTCTGTAAGACCATGCTCTGACACTTTTTTCGGAATAAGATATCTGTCTGCAATTGCAAGTTTTTCTTCTTCAGTATATCCGCTTATCTGGATTACCTCCATACGGTCGAGAAGAGGTCTTGGAATTGTATCTGTAGTATTGGCAGTGGTTATAAACATTACCTTCGAAAGGTCAAACGGAACTTCCAGGTAGTGGTCAGTATAATCCCTGTTCTGCTCAGGGTCAAGAACCTCAAGCAGTGCAGATGCAGGATCGCCTTTGTAATCTGCCCCTATCTTGTCTACTTCATCAAACAGAAATACCGGGTTATTTGTTCCGGCATCCCTTATTCCTGCAATTACTCTTCCCGGAATAGCCCCTATATATGTTCTTCTGTGACCTCTTATCTCGGCTTCATCTCTTACACCGCCAAGCGACATCCTGAAGAACTCTCTATTGAGAGATCTTGCTATTGAACGGGCAATAGATGTCTTTCCCACTCCCGGAGGACCAACAAGACACAGAATCGGTCCCTTAAGACTGTCAGTAAGCTTCATTACTGCAATATACTCAAGGATTCTTTCTTTTACTTTCTCAAGTCCGAAATGGTCTTCTTCAAGTACTTCCTCTGCCCTCTTCAGGTCCGGTTCTGAATCAGATGATTTATTCCATGGAAGAGAAAGAATCGTTTCTATATATGTTCTCGCCACGGTGCTTTCTGCAGACATTGGCTGCATCTTGCCGAATCTTTTAATTTCCTTCTCTATTTTCTGGTGAGTCTTTTCCTCGAGTTTGAGTTCATTAAGCTGTCTGAGCCACTCTGCCTGCTCGCTTTCCAGGTCCTCATCCATACCGAGCTCTCCCTGAATAGCCTTCATCTGCTCTCTCAGATAATACTCTTTCTGGTTCTGATTAACCTGACTCTTGACCTTGGCTGAAATATCCTGTTCAATTTTAAGTATCTCTATTTCTCTTACGAGAATACTGCTTATTTTTTCAAGTCTTTCCTGCACGTCAACTGTTTCGAGCAGTTCCTGTTTTTCCTCAAGCTTTATGTTAAGATGTGATGCCAGAACGTCTGCAAATACCGACGGGCTGCCTATTTCTTTCACTGAACCTATTGTATCTCCGTTCACTCTTCTTGTGAGTTCGGCATATTTCTCAAAGTTATTCTCAACATTCCGCTTAAGTGCAAGAAATTCAGGAGATTCTGAGTCCGGAACTGTTTCCGCCATCTCTTCGACGGCGCACTTAAGATAAGGTTCTTCGCTCACAAGCTCAGTTATCCTGGCTCTGCTTATTCCCTCAACAAGGATTCTGATTGTATCTCCCTGAAGCTTGAGCATCTGCTTGATGCGAGCTATGACTCCCACACTGTAATAATCATCGATATCAGGTTCTTCAACATCTTCATCCTTCTGTGAAGTGAGGAAAATATGCTGATTTGAAATCATTGCACTTTCAAGTGCCTTGACACTTTTTTCCCTGCCCACATCAAAGTGGAGTACCATCTTTGGCAGAAGGCCGAGACCTCTCAGAGGAATCATTGGGAGAATATTTCTCTCGTCTTCTGTTTCCTCTTTGTTTTCAATATCCAGCATCTGATTTAAAATTCCGCTGATTTCTTCCAGATTGTTGTTTTTCTTGTTATCGTCCATTAATTCTCATGACAGTATTTCTACTGTACTACTCCTTCCGGTTTTTGTTCTTCACGGATTATGAAAGGCTTTACATCACCGGTAACCGATTCCTTCGTAACTATACATTTTACGATACCCTCTTCGGAAGGAATCTCAAACATAACATCGGTCATTATCTTCTCGATGATTCCCCTCAGGCCTCTCGCACCTGTTTTTCTTTCTATTGCTTCGGATGCAATTGCCTTAAGTGCATCCTCTTCAATCTCCAGTTCAACGTTTTCCATTTCAAACAGTTTTCTATACTGCTTTACAAGAGCATTCTTCGGTTCTGTGAGTATTCTCACAAGTGCGTTCTCCGACAGTTCGTTCAGTGTGACTATTACAGGAAGTCTGCCTATAAATTCAGGTATAAGCCCGAACTTCAAAAGGTCTTCAGGCTGCAGGCTCTTTAGGATGTCTCCCGTCTTCTTTTCGTCAAGAACCATATCTGAATTGAAGCCTATTGTCTTCTCTCCTATTCTTCTCTGGATTATCTTATCCAGCCCGTCAAATGCTCCGCCGCATATGAACAGAACGTTCGTTGTGTCAAACTGAATGAACTCCTGCTGCGGATGTTTTCTGCCTCCCTGAGGAGGAACATTTGCCACAGTTCCCTCTATGATTTTAAGAAGCGCCTGCTGAACACCCTCTCCGCTTACATCTCTTGTAATTGAAACGTTTTCTGATTTCTTGGCAATCTTGTCTATTTCATCGACATATATTATACCTCTTTGTGCTTTTTCGATATCATAATCGGCAGCCTGAATAAGCTTTAAGAGGATATTTTCTACGTCCTCGCCCACGTAACCGGCTTCAGTAAGAGTTGTGGCATCAGCGATTGCAAACGGCACATTAAGCACTTTTGCAAGTGTCTGGGCCAGAAGAGTCTTTCCTGAACCTGTAGGTCCTATCATTATGATATTGGATTTCTGGATTTCTACATCGTTTCTTTCTTTTTTTTCGTCAAAGTATTTTATACGCTTGTAGTGATTATATACCGCTACAGCCAGAGCCTTCTTGGCTTCATCCTGATCAATTACGTATTCACTCAGAATTCTGCTGATTTCCTTAGGCTTTGGCAGTTTCATATTGCTGTCGGTATTCCTTTTTTCTTCTTCAAAACCTTCAGCTATGATATCCTGACACAGGCTCACACATTCATCACAGATATATACATCAGGTCCTGCTATCAGTCGTCTGACCTGGCCCTGCGGCTTGCCGCAGAATGAACATCTTAACTGTCTGTTATCATCGTATTTATCCATCTATGCATTATCTCCTGTCAATTACTTTGTCTATCAGACCATATTCCATGGCCTCCTGTGCAGAAAGGTAGTTATCTCGGTCTGTATCTCTTTCAATTTCCTCTATGGATCTGCCTGTGTTACTGCTCAATATCCTGTTAAGTTTATTCTTAGTCTTAATAATATGATCTGCATGAATACGAATATCCGACGCCTGTCCCTGCGCACCTCCAAGCGGCTGATGAATCATCACCTCTGCATTAGGGAGCGCTATTCTCTTTCCCTTTGTTCCGGAAGAAAGAAGAAAGGCGGCCATACTTGCTGCCATTCCTACACAGATTGTCGACACATCTGGTCTGATGTACTGCATAGTGTCATAAATGGCCATACCCGCAGTTACTGAACCGCCGGGCGAATTTATATAAATCATAATGTCCTTTTCGGGATCTTCTGCTTCAAGGAATAAAAGCTGTGCAACTACAAGGCTTGCAATATGCTCATCAATCTCCTCTCCTAAAAAGATTATTCTATCCTTAAGAAGCCTGGAATAGATGTCGTAGGATCTTTCTCCTCTAGCAGTCTGTTCAATTACATAAGGAATCATTGCCATAGTTTTTACTCCTTCCGTATATTAGCACTTTAACCGGCCAGTAAACTGACCGGCTAAATAAAATCAATCCATCTTATTTTATAACAGCCTTTTCGTATACAAGATCAACAGCCTTTCTGTTTCTGATGTCTTTCTTCATGTATGCGATATTCTCTTCTCCGACAATGTTTCTGATCTGGTCAGCTTCCATCTGATACATCTTAGCCATGTTTTCGATTTCGGCATCAACTTCTTCATCATTCGCTTCAATTGCTTCCTTTTCAGCAATTGCAGAAACTATCATTCTTGTCTTAACCTTCTTGAAAGCATCATCCTTTACTTCATCTCTGAATTCTTCAGGCTTCTTGCCAAGGTATTCACAGTAAAGATCCAGCGACATTCCCTGTGCTCTAAGCTGCTGGTCAAACTCATTTACAAGGCTGTCTATTTCTGTTTCAACCATTACATCAGGAACATCGATATCGTTTGCATCGTAGATTTTGCCGAGAACCTGATCTTTCATCTGAGTTTCAGCTTCTTCCTTAGCAGACTTTTCAAGTTCTTCTCTCTTGCTTGCCTTAAGTTCATCAACTGTATCGAATTCACTTACATCCTTTACAAATTCATCATCAAGTTCAGGAATTTCCTCTTCCTTTATTTCATGAACCTTACACTTGAATACTGCTTCTCTGCCTGCAAGATCTTCAGCATGGTAGTCTTCAGGGAAAGTCACCTTAACTTCCACATCATCTCCGGCTTTCGCCCCGATAAGCTGTTCTTCAAATCCAGGAATAAATGTGCCCGAACCCACTTTAAGAGGATATCTTTCAGCTGTACCGCCTTCAAACTGTTCATCTCCTACAAATCCCATGTAGTCTATAAGAACTGTGTCCTTATCCTGTACAGGTCTGTCTACAACTATCATTCTTGAGTTTCTCTTCTGAAGAAGTGCTATTTCATTGTCAACGTCTTCATCAGTAACTTCAGCTTCAACCTTATCGATTTCTACACCAAAGTAATCCTTGACTTCTACTTCCGGATAAACCTCAACAGCTACAGGAATAACAAGCGATTCACCCTTCTTTGGTGTAAATGATTCGAGTTTAGGATAATCGATTACTTCAAGTTCGAGTTCCTTAACTGCATCAGGGTATCCTGTCTGTAAAAGTGTATCAATTGCATCATCCCAGAATATGCCTTCACCGTATTTCTTTTCGATGATGCTTCTAGGTGCCTTGCCCTTTCTGAATCCATCTATATTGAACTGACCCTTCGCCTTCTGATAAGCCTTGATCTGAGCCTGTTCAAACTCTTCTGCAGTAAATTCAATTGTGAATTTTACCAGGTTTTTATCCTTGGAAATTAATGTTGATTTCATGTGATATATATCCTCCTAAAATTGTTAACAATATTCATGCCATTATATTACAGCATCAAACATTATACCTCAAAACGGATCAGTTGTAAAGAACAAAGCTCACATTACACAATCATACCTTGCCCTGATTCTGATACCATCTCACGTTTCTTCATGTTTTAATAACAACAAATTGTGCAGCACCGGATTAAAGATTTCTTTTTCTCTCATTTTGCCGTTATGAGACCTGTTTCACTTATATACTGCTTAATGACAATAAAAAGCGGAGCCTCAGCTCCGCTGCACTATTTCGATATAAGCTCTATTCCTCTTGCAAACTTGCTTCTCGATTCAGTCCTCAGACCGTAATGCCTGCATATAATTCCTCCCAGACTCGTAAGATCCTCAACAGTACCTTCGTGAATCTCAATCTCCAGCTCACATATCGGCGCATTTCCCTCGTCTGTCCAGATATCTCCCTGATCAAGTGCAACTTCCATTCTGCTCTGTTCATATTCAACATCAAACAGCTCACGCACATAGTTCATTTCCATAATGGACGAAATATCCATATCCAGAATATCTCCCAGCACGTTTCGTATTTCTTCGACATCTCCGAATATATCAAGTCTTGGATTCTCTATGAAGTTGCTGTCGTCAACTATTCTGTTGACCTCAAATCTCTTGTGCACGCCTTCACTGACACTGCCGCCCATCTTAATAGTTGCAACATAGTCATCACCTTCAAGTCTGACACGGAACGCAGCCCCGTTCTTCTGAAGGCTTCCATCTTCAGTATCGTAATATACTGCATGCATGCTTAATGTTCTTCGTGTTCCTTCACATTCAAGTGATGTAAGCAGTTCGTCTTCCAGTATCTCACTGACCTTCGTGTCATCATCAATACTGTATTTAATTTCTACTTCCATATACACTCCTTTCTCTTGTGCCGAATATAGATATTATGACATATGAAAAGCTCTCATGCAACCGCTTATTCTGATGCAGCAAAAAAGCAAAAGGCCGAAAGCCTTGAAATCGGGAGTTTGACACTTGTAAATTTACAACTTAATCTGAACATATTGAAATAACACCGTTTTCGGTGTATTTTTTTGTCA
>JAEDDI010000052.1 GCA_016293805.1 Bacillota bacterium
GTTTAGGAAACCGACGCTCTATCCCCTGAGCTACGGGTGCACGTTGCATATATGATATTACCACAAACATTATGTATTTTTCAAGTTTTTAATTTAATTGTAGCATTTACTACATATAGTTGGCTGTATTCGGTATATAATCTTTAACATACGATATATTGTACATTATTTTAAATTACTTACATATATACAGGAGGATTAATATGAATATTCAGATTACCGGAAACGCAAGTCCTGCTGAAGCACAGGCTTATGCTGACTATCTCGAAAACAAATACAACAGAAAACTCGAAGCGCTTGATGTGAATATTGATGGCGATTATGCAGATCTCCATTACACTTTCTCAAATGTTCCTTTCGAAAGAATCAGAAGAATCACAGGCTATCTTGTAGGTACTATGGACATGTGGAATGATGCAAAAACTGCAGAGGAGAAAGACAGAGTAAAACACTCTCTTTCAGACTCATCATCTATGGAAAGAATTTAAACGATATTGGCAGGCAGGAAAACTCAAGCACAGTTTCCCTGCCTTTTGTCTTTAAAATCTCTTTATTCCTTAATTTTGACCGCTGTGCCGTATGCTATCACTTCTGCTGCAGATGACATAATCTGCGAGCTTCCGTATCTTATATTTATAACAGCATCCGCTCCCATGGCTTCTGCCTCATCTACCATTCTCTTTGTAGCTATCTGACGTGCTTCAACAAGCATTTCTGTATATCCTGCAAGTTCCCCGCCGACAAGTCCCTTGAAACTCGCTCCTATATCTTTTCCGATGTTCTTTGACGATACCACTGTTCCCTTTGCAATTCCTATTGCCTCGATTTCACATCCGGGAATGTAATCAATACTTAACAGCTTCATACGCTTCTCCTTTCTTCAGTTCCTTTCTTCTTTCGTTAAGAGCCCATATTGTTCCCCCGACAGGAAACAGTATCACGGCAGACACAAACACAAATATTCCAAGCGGCATACTGCCTGTAATCTGGGCATATATAATAATCCCCTCTATGACAAGCATAAATGCGATGAAAATCCCCGCCGCAATTCCTGCGCTTTTCATCCTTTTTCTTCCATAGTCCTCAATACCGCTCACTCTAAAACCTCCCTTCTCAAGTTCCGCAAAGCAATCTTCGTATTTTTCTATATCAAGTTCTGACAATGACTGTTCAGTCTGAGCTATATCCTGGCACAGCTGTTTTGCTTTTTCTACTGTATTCTGTTTCTCTGTAAGTTTGTGCACATGGGAATACATACACTCATCCAGTGTCATTTCGCCTTCTCTGAGTTTTCGAATATCATCTACCGGTATGAGAAGTCTTCTGAGAAAACCTATTTCCATCAGTTCTCTTACATCTGCTTCTGAATACTCTCTGTAGCCGTTCTCTGCCCGTGCAGGATGGATAAGATCCTGTTCCTCATAAAACCTGATGGCTTTTTTCGTCATGCATGTCTTTTTCTCAACTTCGTTTATCTTCATCTGATTGCCTCCTGTGCTTTTACGATAAACCATCACCAAGGGGAAAGGTCAATATAAATTTAAAAAAAAAGAGGCAGAAACACTCTGCCTCAACCTGTTATTAAGCTCTGCGCCTGCCCGAACCTACTTTCATTCTGTTTATGCACTTTGCAAGTTCAATCTGTGCTCTGGCAAGCTCCTTGGGATCGCTGTATTCTGTCCTGGTTTTGATCCAGTCCTCAATGGTAGCCTTAGTGCTTAATGCTCTGTCCATATCGATATCGCTATCCCATTCAGCCGCATCGGTGAAGATTACTATGCTGTCCTTGACATCAATAAACCCTCCTGATATAGCTGCTATTTTTTCAGTTTCACCGTCTTTAATATGAAGTTCGCCCACATTAAGTAGTTTTGTTGCCCACGAGTGACCTGCCATGAATCCTTCTGAACCTTCAGTTGTCGTAACGCTTACAATCTCAACCTCACCTTCAAAGAACACCTTTGACGGAGTGATAACCTCAAGCTTAACTTTATTAGCCATTGCTCTTTTCGTACCTTTCTACGACTTCTTCGATTCCTCCTGCCATAAGGAACATGTGCTCCGGAATCATATCATGTTTTCCATCGAGTATTTCCTTGAAGCCTCTTATTGTTTCCTTTAGCGGAATATACTTGCCCGGTGTTCCTGTGAACTGTTCAGCAACCGAGAACGGCTGCGAAAGGAATCTCTGAATCTTTCTGGCTCTGTTTACTATCAGCTTGTCTTCATCAGAAAGTTCATCCATACCGAGGATTGCTATTATATCCTGAAGGTCGTTGTATTTCTGGAGTACTTCCTGCACTCCTCTTGCAACGTTATAGTGTTCTTCACCTAAGATGAGCGGATCCATAATTCTTGATGTTGATTCAAGAGGGTCAACAGCCGGATATATACCAAGCTCTGTGATTGCTCTCGAAAGTACTGTTGTCGCATCAAGATGGGCGAATGTTGTTGCAGGTGCCGGGTCAGTAAGGTCATCTGCAGGCACGTATACAGCCTGTACCGATGTGATTGACCCCTTTGTTGTGGATGTGATTCTTTCCTGAAGTGCACCCATTTCTGTAGCAAGAGTCGGCTGATAGCCTACCGCTGAAGGTACACGTCCAAGAAGCGCCGAAACTTCTGATCCTGCCTGTGTGAATCTGAAAATATTATCTACGAACAGCAGTACATCCTGGCCTTCCTGATCTCTGAAGTATTCAGCCATGGTAAGTCCGGTAAGTGCTACTCTCATTCTTGCTCCAGGCGGCTCGTTCATCTGACCGAATACCATTGCAGTCTTGTCGATTACGCCTGATTCTATCATTTCATAATAAAGGTCATTGCCTTCTCTTGTTCTTTCCCCTACACCTGCGAATACCGAAATACCGCCGTGTTCCTTGGCAATATTGTGAATAAGTTCCTGTATCAGAACTGTCTTGCCTACACCTGCACCTCCGAAAAGACCTACTTTACCGCCCTTTGTATATGGTGCGATAAGATCTATGACTTTTATGCCTGTTTCAAATATCTGTGCTGATGTATCCTGCTCCTCAAATGAAGGGGCAGGTCTGTGAATAGGCAGCCTTTCCTCTGTTACCACTGGTCCCTTTTCGTCGATTGTATCACCTATTACATTGAACATTCTTCCAAGGACTTCCTTACCTACAGGTACACTTATCGGTGCTCCTGTGTCGGAAGCCTCCATTCCTCTTCTGAGGCCGTCTGTGGATGAAAGGGCAATGCATCGTACTACGTCATCGCCTTTGTGCTGTGCAACTTCAGCCACTATGGTTCTGCCGTCAATCTCAATGTTGATAGCATTCAGCAGCTCAGGAAGCTGTTCAGGTTCAAACTTTATATCAAGAACCGGGCCTATGATTTCACTTATGATTCCTTTACCCAATTAAGTTACCTCCTGTTAATCCAGTGCCTCTGATCCTGCTACTATTTCAACTAACTCGTTGGTAATTGCAGCCTGTCTTGCACGGTTATAGTACAATGAAAGCGAGCCGAGCATTTCGTTTGCGTTGTCGGTTGCGTTTTCCATTGCAAGTCTTCTTGCAGCATGCTCGCATGTTGCAGATTCAACTACTGCACCATAAAGCTCAATCTCAACATACTTCGGCACAAGATAATTGAATACGGCTTCCACTGATGGTTCATATTCCACTTCCTTGTCATGCCTCAGCACATCAGGATTCGGCTCTATATCAAAAGGCAGCAGCCTCTTTGTAATGACTTCCTGTTCAATACTGTTTTTGAAGCCCGTATATATCAGGATAATCTCATCTATATCACCTTTATCGTAAAGCTCTATTATTGGAGTTGATATTTCTCTGGTTTCAAGGAAAGATATGTTTTCTGGAGGTGCCAGATATTCCTTGTAAATATTGAACCTCTTCTCGAAATAATCCTTCCCCTTGGAACCTATTGCAACAATAAGGGGGTCTTCCCCCGGTTCCGCGCTGAGCATTCTGTCAGCCTCTTTAATGACATTTATATTGAAACCGCCGCACAGTCCCTTGCAACTTGTTACAACGATATAGCATGTGCGCTTTATCTCCCGGTTTCCTGCCAGATATTTTTCAGGAACCTCGCTAGTATTATTGAATATTTCCTCAATCGAATTGGTGATGTAGCTGAAATATTTTGTTGTCTTTTCAAAGGTGCTCTTTGCCTTTCTGAGCTTTGATGCAGAAACAAGCTTCATGGCGTTTGTAATCTGCCTGGTGCTTGTAACACTCTTTATTCTGCGCTTTATATCCTGCATATTTGCACTCATAAGCGCACCTCCCTTCTGACTAGATTATTCAGCCTTCAAACTGCTTTTTGAAAGCATTGATTCCATCTATAAGGAATTCTTCTGTATCCTTTTCCAGCTTGCCTGTCTCTCTGATGGCTCTCTTTACCTGCGGATAGCTTGAGTTCATAAATGCAAGGAATTCCTTTTCGAATCTCTTCACTTCACTCACCTTGATATCTGCAAGATAATCATTGATGGCAGCATATATTATCATAACCTGGTCTTCTACTTCGAGAGGGCTGTACTGTCCCTGCTTGAGAACTTCCATAAGAATGGCACCATGATCAAGTCTTGCTTTAGTATCCTTGTCAACATCAGAACCAAACTGCGAGAATGAAGCAAGTTCTCTGTACTGTGCAAGTTCAATCTTTATTTTGCTAGATACCTGCTTCATTGCCTTAATCTGAGCCTTGCCTCCTACTCTGGATACAGATATGCCCGCATTTACTGCCGGTCTCTGTCCGGAGAAGAACAGTTCAGTTTCAAGGAATATCTGACCGTCTGTGATCGAAATTACATTTGTAGGTATATATGCAGATACATCGCCTGCCTGTGTTTCGATTATAGGGAGAGCTGTAATCGAACCTCCGCCAAGTTCGTCTGAAAGCTTTGCAGCTCTTTCCAGCAGTCTTGAATGAAGATAGAATACATCTCCCGGATAAGCTTCACGGCCGGGCGGTCTTCTAAGAAGAAGCGACATTGCACGGTAAGCCACGGCATGTTTTGACAGATCATCGTAGATTATAAGGCAGGCCTTGCCCTGATACATGAAATGCTCTGCCATTGCGCATCCTGCATATGGGGCAATATACTGAAGCGGCGCAACATCACTTGCTGTCGCGGATACAACAATTGTATAGTCCATTGCACCTCTGTTCTCCAGATTCTGTACAAGCTGTGCAACTGTTGATTTCTTCTGTCCGATTGCAACATATATGCAGATTACATCCTGCCCCTTCTGATTGATTATTGTATCAATAGCTATTGCGGTCTTTCCTGTCTGTCTGTCACCTATAATCAGTTCTCTCTGACCTCTGCCGATAGGAATCATGGAGTCGATTGCCTTGATACCTGTCTGCAGCGGCTCATGAACCGATTTTCTGTCGAGTACGCTTGGTGCCGGGTATTCCACCGGTCTGTGGTCCTCTGCTCTGATAGGACCCTTGCCGTCTATCGGCTGTCCCAATGGATTAACTACACGTCCGATAAGATCCTGTCCTACCGGAACCTCTACCACGGTGCCTGTAGGCTTTACAACGTCGCCCTCCTTAATGCCCTTGTCGGGTCCCATGATTACAGCACCTACGTTATCCTCTTCAAGGTTAAGAGCCATTCCGTAGATACCATTAGGGAATTCAAGAAGTTCGCCCGCCATGCAGTTATCAAGACCGTAAATTCTTGCAATACCGTCACCAACCTGTATTACAGTACCGAAATCCGTTACTTCAAGTTTGTTTTTATAGTTTTTTATCTGTTCTTTTATAACAGCACTTATTTCTTCAGGGCGTAAATTCATCCTGTGATCACCCCTCCTTTACAGTCGTATTTCTGATGCCAGTCTGTTGAATCTTGACCTGATGCTGGCATCAATTACTCTGCCGTCAACCATAATCTTTACTCCCCCTATAAGGGATTTGTCGATTTCATTGATCAGCAGTATATTCTCTCCCAACAGCTTCGAAGTCTCTTTTTGGAATTTTTCCAGCCTGTCCTGAGAAACAGGTTCTACCGAGTACAGAACTCCCGTTACCGATCCGTCACGTGTATTGTAGATTTCCTCATATTTTCTCACCATTCTGTCAAAGTGCATTATTCTGCCCTTGTCGATGAGAATACATATGAAATTCATAAGTTCCTGTTCGATTTTTCCTTCGAATATATTGCAGAGAACTTCCTTTTTTTCTTCTGCGGCTATTGCAGGGCTTTTAACGAAAGCTTCAAGTTCCGGATTATCCTTCATCACTTCCAGTATTTCTCCGGCATCATCAAGCACATTCTTTTCCCTGCCTGATTCTTCAGCTGCCTGAAACAGCGCTGATGCATAAGTCATATCAACAGTTAATTCTGCCATGTGCCTGCACCTGCCTTTTCAAGCACTGAATCTATTATCTGGTCCTGACCTTCCAGTGAAATTTCCTTTTCCAGAATCTGCTCTGCTGCAAGCATTGAAAGTTCGGCAATCTGTTCCCTTACATCTGCAAGAGCCATCATCTTTTCTCTTTCGATGTCGGAAAGAGCCTGTTCTTTAATCTTCACAGCCTCAGCCTTGGCATCTTCGACTATACGGTTTGCCTGTTCATCTGCTCTGACCTTGGCAGCCTTTACGATTTCTCTCGCCTCATCATCTGCTCTTGCCAGAATTCTTGAATATGCCTCATACTTCTGATCTGCCTTGAGGTTAGTTGCCTCGGCATTGTCAAAAGCTTCCTTGATAGTCTGTGTTCTTTTTTCAAGTATGCCAAGAAACGGCTTATACAAAAACTTGCCCAGCACGCCTATAAGGATAAGGAAATTTATTACGGCAAATATCAGTTCCTTGAAATCAATGCCTAATGTTTCCAACATAATATTATCCTCCTGCCTGCTTTACTCCTGCTACATTTTTGCCACAAGAATAAATGCAACTACAAGTCCGTAGATAGTAAGTGATTCCATGAATGCAAGAGCAAGAATCATGTTTGTACGAAGATTGCCGGCTACTTCCGGCTGCTTAGCCATTCCTTCAAGAGCCTTGCCTGCTGCAATACCCTGTCCTATACCAGCACCGATTGACGCAATACCAATTGCTAATGCTGCTGCTAATGCTACTAAACCTGTTGTCATTGTGATTCTCCTTTCATATATCTAATTGTTTAATGACATATTTATAAACATCCTTCGATGTTATTAACCTTCATGAACGGGCAGATGCTCCTCTTCATGCTCTGCAGCCTCCGCTATGTATATAGCTGCAAGAAGCGAGAATACAAGTGCCTGAATAAGTCCCATAAGTACCGAAAGGAACTGCATTATTACCGCAAGTCCCACAGGGAAGATATCATTAAATGCCGCAACTACAGCTTCTTCACCTGAAATGTTTCCGTAAAGTCGGAAAGTGAGTGATACCGGTCTTACCAGTTCTTCTATTATCATAAGCGGGAAAATAAAAGCAACCGGTTTGAAGAAGTGCTTATAGTATCTCAGACCATGACTTTCTCTGATACCTATTACCTGAAGAGCAACAAATACCACAAGTGCAAGTGCAAGCGGGAAGTTCACATCGCTTGTGGGAGGCTTAAATCCCTTCAGTTCTCCCGCCAGAGGAAGAAGTCCCGAATAGTTGCACACCAGAATATATATGAACAGTGTACCTACTATAGGGAAGTATTTTCTGCATGCGTATTCTCCCATTATATCAGTAAAAAAACTGTGCAGCTTTCCGACAGCAAGTTCAACCACATTCTGCAGACCTGTAGGTATCATCTCAAGACGTCTGCCGGCAGCTATTGCTATGACGCACAATACAATTGTTATAACCGCGCTGGTTATCATTGGATCCGTCATGCCTATCGAATATAGTGCATTTAACATTATGAGTCCTCCTTGATGTGTTCTGCTATTGTTTTCATCGGTGCGAGCTTACCTGTAAGACTAAGTGCGATTGCAGCCGCAAGAAGCATTATCATAAAGTCGCACGGAACGATATTTCTTGATATGAATATGAATGCAAGTATTAATATATTTATCAATGAACTTATGCCCATCTTAAGATAAAGCTGCCTGGAAGTAAGGACAGCAGATTCATTTCTGATGAGCTTTCTCCATAAAACAAAGTACTTAATATACCCTGTCAGGCCTCCAAATGCAAGCCCTGCAAGGGCAGATACAACATAATACATACTTTTCTCCACTTATCTCAATAACGTACCCTTTGGTATTCGATTATACTATTAATATCATTTTTGTAAATACCAACACCCCTGTTTTTTACATAACTTTTAACAATTTTGTTCAAAAAACATTCGGTTTATACCAAGAAAACATATAAAAAATAACTAGTTTGCTTGTTTTTTCACAAAATAGACAGCCACTTAATATCGGCAGTTTCCGTTCACAAAACCATCACATAAAAAAGACGGTCTGACTGGCAGACCGCAATTACATATTATCAGATTATTCTTCTGTTTTTTCCCTGATGTCAAGACTGATGTGAACATCCTTAAGCTGTCTGTCTTCTACAAATGACGGTGCTCCCATCATAACATCCTGAGCATTCTTATTCATTGGGAATGGAATTATCTCTCTGATTGATTCTTCGCCCGCTATCAGCATTACCATACGGTCTACTCC
>JAEDDI010000016.1 GCA_016293805.1 Bacillota bacterium
CATGGTCTCTCATATTGTAAGTATATGCATCCTGAAATCCACCTGAAAACGCCAAAATAGCACTTATTCTAAAGCTCTCTGATGTTTGCAATGTAAATGAACACCTCCATAAATTCTAATTTACACTTCCATTATAATTCCCCTCTGCCGCTCCGACAACGCAAACCTTTTGGCATAATCTTGTCAACTCTACTCACTCTCGCCTGGTTCAAAGGAGCCTGCGTCCTCACATTTCATCCCCAATACCATCAAAAAACCTCCTGTTTCATCCCCAGTTTCAGTGGTCTGAGATAATCTGAAACGGGTCTGAAATGATATTTGAAAAGGCGCTGAAGCCTTGATACTGCTGGGTTTATCGTTCAAAACCGCTGGAAATAAAAGAACCCAGGCATTTTTACCTGAGTCCTGAAAAGTGGTGGAAACGGCGGGAGTCGAACCCGCGTCCGAAAGCCTTTCCGCCAGAATTTCTCCGAGCGCAGCTGATAATTTGCAATTCGCCTCCTCAAGTGTCTATCAGCAGACCCAGGAGTCAGCTATCCTGTAATTCCCCTGCAGGGCCAGGATCACCTGCAGAGTTTTCCTGTATAATCGATGCCAGATTCCTTACCTACAGGTAAATAAGGGCTGACACGCGGTGCAGAACTATGCTGCTAATGCGAATGAATTGTTATTTTTAGCGTTTATATTTAACGTGCCCTTTTTAACGCAGACTGAGCAAACTGCGGCTCGCTTATCCGGTTTCCACACCCCCGTCGAAACCTTTACGTCCCCATATTTATACTGATTATACACCAAAAATCCGGTTTGTCTAGTATTTTCCCGCCTGTTCCATTCGTCTTTTTGCATCGCGCTTTGCAATATCATCACGCTTATCATAAAGCTTCTTTCCTCTTGCAACAGCAATTTCAATCTTCGCTCTTCCTTCTTCATTGATATATACCTGAAGGGGAACAACAGTAAGTCCCTTAAGAGTAAGAGCCTGCTGAATCTTCATTATTTCCCTTCTGTGAAGGAGAAGTTTCTTGGGTCTCATAGGATCTGTATTAAATATATTCCCCTGCTCATAAGGAGAAATATTCATGCTGTACACATACATCTCGCCCCTGTCTATCTTGCAGTAGCTTTCCTTGATGCTGCATTTGCCCTGACGCATGGATTTAATCTCTGTTCCGGTCAGAACCAGACCGGCCTCATATACATCCTCTATGAAGTAATCATGACGCGCCTTCTTGTTGTTTGCTACAAGTTTTCTGTCTTTCTTCATAATGTCTCCTGTTCTTTACAGCTTTGTTCTTTCACCGAAAGGGAACAGCCTGTATACAGCTTTCCCTCTGACATCCTTCATATCCACACAGCCTACATCCTCATACCTGCTGTCCACGCTCACTCTCCTGTTGTCACCCATGACAAAAAGACTGCCTTCGGGCACTATAACCGATAACTCACCCGGACATACGCCCTGCTCCCTGATGTATTCCTCGTAAAGGACTTCACCGTTTAGTATAACCTGATTATCATGAATCTCGACAGTATCTCCGGGAAGTCCAATAACTCTCTTGATAAGCAGTTTATGTCTGCCATCCTCTGTCATAAGATCTGATTCAAACACAATTATATCCCCGTAAGCGGGTTCACCAAATCTGTACGCCTGACACAATGTGAAAATATAGTCGTTCGGATGAAGCGTGTCTTCCATCGAAGTCTCCTTCACAACAGTCGGACGGATAAACTGAATAATTATCAATGCTGCTGCCGCAGCAATTAAAATATCTCTTAAAAGCCCCTTCATCGCTTACCTCTCACAAGCCCTGCAGTCACCTTGCTGAAACTCTCCGGAATCTCTGCCCTGATTTCCATACCCGAAAGATACGAGAGACTTCCGTCAACATCTCCAAAAACAAGCCTGTACGCGTGAAGAAGCTGAGTATTAATTCCATACCTTGCAGAGACCATGGCGTTTACTCTCCTGTCTCCGTATTTAGCATCACCTATAAGCGGATGACCTGCACTTCTGAGATGAGCTCTTATCTGATGTGTTCTGCCCGTAACAAGTTCAGCCTCCACAAGCGAGTACCATTTGCCTGTTTCAAGAGGCCTCACAACAGTAACGATACTCTTCCCCTCATCTGAATCCTTATCTATTACCGTAACCCTGTTCTCTTCATGATTCTTGACCAGCCTGTCCCTGAGAACAAGTTCCTCTTCAACTCTGCCTCTAACCACAGTAATATAATACTTTGAAACAGCGTCCCTGTCTCTTAACATACTGTTTAATGACCTCAAAGCCGCTCCTGTTTTGCCGAAAACGACAAGCCCTGTCGTATTTCTGTCCAGGCGGTTTGCAGGTGCAGGCGTAAATGTCTTCTCAAGTCTGGGATTGTAATCCCCCTTCTGAATAAGATAGTCTACAACCTGATTAGCAAGAGTGTTCTTCTTCTCGTGTGAATCACCGTGCGTCAGAAGTCCGAACGGTTTTTCTGCAACAAGTATATTGTCATCCTCATATGCTATCTTAAACTGCTTCTTCGCTGTTACAGCTTTTCTGACTGCAGTGAGTTTACTGATTTCATCCTCTGATATATAAATCGTAATCTCGTCACCCTCATGAATAACTGTATCTTCCTTTCCCCTCCTGCCGTTTATTTTTACATCCTTTCTGATTGCCCTGTAGATATAACTCAAAGGAGCATGGGCCAGGTACTTCCTGAGGAATCTGTCGAGTCTCTGCTCTGCATCATTTCTTTCAACTTTTATATTAACCATATCTGCTATTATACATCAAAAGTGCCATGTAAGAAATAACAAAAGTTCAGGCAGGCAGGCCAAGACTTCTCTGCACACATGGTGCTTTTCCTGATATTATGCGGCAAATATATGCAAATCAGTATTTACTGCATAATAAAATATGGAATTCGGGCTGAAAATATGGTACTTTATATCATAGGAGGAAACACCATGAGACATATCAGAAATTTTCTTTACAACAACAGTGATATACTTACAGCACTTGCTATTCTCATAGCTGCAGGGCTTCTGATAGCATGGAGAATGCAGGTACTCATGGGATATACAGGATAGATAATATGAGAAAATCAACCAGGTTATTTCTGTCCGTATTATGTATTGCATTGATGCTGCTGTCCGCAGGATGCAGTACGGACAGGGACGATAACGGCAAATCGGCTTCACTTCCGGACGAACTTGCAGAATCAAGAGACAGTGCGATGACAGCCGCAAAAGATGCCGCACTCGAACTTGAAGGAAGTTTTGCAGACCGCATTATGACCAACCTCATGCCGTACTATCAGGATGATACAGTCATGACAACAGGTGAATATACTGCACTTTTATCCATACTCACGCAGCAAAGAGACAGCCTTGGCGCTTCCCGCATGTATGTACTTGTTCCGGATGAATCAGGCAGTTTCAGACTCACTGCAGACACAGATTCACAGCCATGGCTGGAGGATATGTGTACATCTTCTGTCTATGACGAAGCATATTCCGACGGTCTTGTCGCAGCCGAAAGATCCGGCTGGAAGAAGGGATCATCATACTTCTGGACAGCATATGCACCGCTGTACAACAGCGAAGGCGACATATACGCTATCCTGGCAGCTGATGTAAGCGCAGACGCGCTTGCTGACCATCCCGAATGGGACAGAACTTCAGACAGCTGGAACAAATTCGAATAATCAGATACGGAGGTATATATATATGGCATTAGTTACAACAAAAGAAATGTTCGAAAAAGCATATAATGGCGGATACGCAGTGGGGGCCTTTAATGTGAACAACATGGAAATAGTTCAGGGAATAACAGAGGCTGCAAAGGATCTCAACGCTCCGCTGATTCTTCAGGTTTCAAAGGGGGCAAGAGCTTACGCCAACCACACATATCTTATGAAACTGGTTGAGGCGGCAGTCATAGAAACTGAACTTCCGATTGCCCTTCATCTCGACCACGGTGACAGCTTCGAAACATGCAAAAGCTGCATTGACGGAGGTTTCACCTCAGTAATGATAGATGCATCATCAAAACCATTCGAAGAGAATATAGCAATCACAAGGCAGGTTGTTGAATATGCACATGACAGAGGCGTAGTTGTAGAAGCGGAACTTGGTACACTTGCCGGTATTGAAGATGATGTACAGGTTTCAGCAGAAGACTCATCATACACCAAACCTGAAGATGTTCAGGAATTCGTTGAGAGAACAGGCTGTGACTCCCTTGCAATCGCAATCGGAACAAGCCATGGCGCATATAAATTCAAACCTGGAACAAAGCCTCAGCTAAGATTCGACATACTCGAGGAAGTCGAGAAAAGACTGCCTGATTTCCCTATCGTTCTCCACGGCTCAAGTTCAGTTCCTCAGGAATTTGTAAATCTCATCAACAAATACGGTGGAAACATGCCCGGAGCAGTCGGAGTTCCTGAAGACCAGCTCAGGAAGGCAGCATCAATGGCTGTATGCAAAATCAACATCGATTCTGACCTGAGACTCGCCATGACTGCATCAGTAAGACAGTATCTTGCCGAGCATCCTGATCATTTCGATCCAAGACAGTATCTGAAGCCTGCAAGACAGGCAATCAAGGACATGGTATCACACAAGATTGTAAATGTCCTTGGATGCAACGGCAAAGCATGACAATACCGGGACTGCACAATGCAGTCCCTTTAATTTACGGAAAGGAGGACTGACAATGGAACATCTCGATTCATTCATACTTGATCTTGCACTCATAATGACAGCTGCAGGTCTTGTTTCTCTTATTGCAAAGAAACTCAGACAGCCTGTCGTACTTGGATATATTATCGCCGGATTTCTAATCTGCCCCAACTTCACACTCCTTCCGACAGTAGTAAAAGTCGAAGATATCAACACATGGGCTGAACTGGGCATTATCTTTCTTATGTTTGCGCTTGGCCTCGAATTCAGTTTCACAAAAATTGCAAGTGTGGGAAAAAGCGCTATTATGACAGCATTCACCGTAATGGCATCCATGGTCGCTATAGGGTATGTCACAGGCTCTCTCCTTGGATGGGAAAAAACAGACAGCATATTTCTTGGATGCATGATATCAATGTCATCCACCATGATAATACTGAAATCATATGATGAACTGAAGCTGAAGAAAAAGCCTTTTGCTCAGGTCGTTCTCGGAGCCCTCGTAATCGAGGACATCGGCGGTATCTTCATGATGATCATACTTTCAACTATAGCTGCCGGAAAGGGAAGCGGCGGCGGAATCCAGATAGCGGCAACACTTGGAATCATGCTCGTCTACCTCGTTATGTGGTTTGCACTGGGTACATATCTCATCCCCACATTCCTCAAAAAGACCGAAAAGCTAATGAACAATGAGACCCTGCTCATAATCTCGATTGCAATATGCTTTATCATGGTTGCGGTCGCATTTTACATAGGCTTCTCAACTGCACTCGGAGCATTTATGGCAGGATCTATCATAGCCGGAACATCACTTGGAGAAAAAGTGGACCACATCATAACGCCGATTAAGGACCTGTTCGGTGCGGTATTCTTCATATCTGTGGGAATGCTTATACAGCCTCCATTACTGATAGAACATATAGGGCCTATACTGATAATTACTGTTGTTACAGTAATCGGACAGATGATATTCTCAACATTCGGAATGCTGCTGGGTGGCAACAGGCTGAAGACTGCTGTGCAGGGCGGCTTCTCCATGGTACAGATAGGTGAGTTTTCCTTTATCGTTGCCAACCTGGGAACATCACTTGGAGTAACCAGTGATTTCCTTTACCCTATAGTAGTGTGCGTATCGGTTATAACGTCGTTCACCACACCTATATTCATGAAGAATTCCGAAAGAGCATATATCATAATTGAAAAAGTTCTACCTAAGAAGTTCAAAAACTTCATTCACAGATACGCAGAATCAAACATCGACTCCGGCAAAAGCGAGTCTATGTGGAATCAGTATCTAAAAAGTTATACAATTAGAACTACTATCTGCTGCGCCGGTATGCTTTGCACATATTTTGCAGGAATCAGACTGCTTCCCGATATACTGTCGGGATTTTCCGATACAGCCTCGGATGCAATATGCCTTGCACTCATGATGGCATCATACGTATCACTGATTGCAATCATCTCACCGCAGAAGAACATGCTGTTCAGCAAGCTGTGGCTTTCCAGCAGAAAAAACAGGCTCCCCCTTGCAGCACTTAATACTATAAGGATGGTAATAGGAGTCGCATTCATATTCACGTCGATAGAGCACTTCTTCAGAATACCTCAGGCAGTTTCTGTTCTCATCGGTATAGTTGTAGTTGCAGTAATAGCAAGGTCAAATTATATGTCATCGGCAGCCATCAACATGGAACTGAGGTTCATATCAAATTTCTCAGATAAGACACTTGCTGCACACAAGGAGGAGAGAAAACTTGATCATGACCACAAGTGGCTCGTTGACAACATATATATATGCAAGATCAGGCTCACAGGTGAACTGAAAAGCCAGACACTTCAACAGGTCATCGGAACATCCATGGTTCACGTTCTTGTAATAAAAATAATCCGTGACGGCAGACACATCAATATTCCAAACAACCGCACAAAACTGATGAAAGGTGATATACTCCATGTTATGGGTACAAAAAACGGCATCTCCGCACTCAGATATGTAATAAGGGAGACAGTCGAAATCGAAGAGACAGAATCAGAAATAGTAACTGTTGCAGAATACAGACGCAGGCAGGAAGCAGACAGAATTAAACCTGAGAACAGACTGATAATGGTCCCTCTTCCTGTTAACAGGGATTCTGACTTCTCAAGAAAATCAATCAGAAACTCAGGTATCAGACATAACTACCACGGCTTCGTAATCGGAATCGAAAGAGGCAACCTTCCAATAGTAAATCCGAATATCGACCTTTTACTCGAACCGGGTGATATCATATGGCTGGCAGGCGGACAGCAGATGGCAGTAAGCCTGCTTTCCGAAGGACTTCTCGACGAAGAGAAACTGCTGCAGAAATTCAAAGAATTCAAAGACGGAAAGCATTAACGCTTTCCGTCTTCTGCAAAAAAAAGCGGCCTTTTCAGGCCGCAGATTCTGCGAATTATGCGTTCTGAGCGACGATTCTGTCAAACTCAGCTACAGCGATTTCAAATTCTTCGTCAGTGATGTCAGTAAGATCGTATTCATCTTCTCCCACTTCCTTGTAGCCGTAGATATATACATCATCTGTGCCGTCATCAGGAATGAGCGCAATGTATTCCTTGCCTTCTGCATCAAAGATTCCCATGATTTCACATTCAACACTTGTTCCGTCATCGAATTCAAGAGTGATATAATCTTCTTCTGTATCTACGCCTGCGTCATAGCCTTTTTTATCTGCCATTTTATATTCCTCCAACTCAAGCAATTACCAATTAAGGATAATATATATTATTGCCTGAAATATTTCAATATATTTTCTGCATTTTTTTCAAGTATACCGGGGACTTCCATAAGCTGCTCCCTGGTGGCACTGCGTATATTATCTATACTTCCAAAATGGGCGAGAAGCGCATTTCGCTTCACAGGTCCTATTCCGTCAATCTCATCGAGAACAGAAGAAATCATCCCTTTCGTCCTCAGATTCCTGTGGTAGTCAATTGCAAATCTGTGCACTTCCTCCTGTATCGTCCCTATATATCTGAACAGCAGAGGATTGTCCTTCAAAGAAACGGTTTCAAACTCCCCTTCCCTTAAATATACAAGTTCCCTGGTCCTGTGAGAATCATCCTTAGCCATGCCGTAACACACAATATCAAGGCCTGTTTCCCTAAGCACCTCATCTGCAGCAGCCACATGACCTCTGCCACCGTCAATCAGAATAATATCGGGAAGCACCTCAAATGCACTGTCTCCTTCCAGAGCCCTTCTGAATCTCCTTCCTAAAACCTCTTTCATGCTGGCATAATCATCAGGTCCTTCGACAGTCTTTATCCTGAACCGTCTGTACTCTTTTTTCTGCTTCCTGCCGGCATCAAACACAACCATGGCTCCTACCGAATAAATACCGTTTATATCAGAAATATCATATGCCTCAACCCTGTAGCCGTGGGCATCGCTTTTCTGCAGACCATATATACTGTCAATCTGGTTTCTGAGCGCTTCATCTCTTTCTTTTTTTGCCTCCTCGCGTCCGTCTACCGTCCTTGCCATCTCAATTACATCTTTTCTCGCAAGATCCATCAGAGCCCGCTTTTCCCCCTTCTGCGGCATGAATATGCGTACTTTCCTACCCCAGACACTCTCAAGATATTCCGCCAGCACAGCTGCATCCGATATCTCGATATCTGTCAGGATTTCACCCGGTCCTCTGGCAAGATCACTGTAGTACTGCTTGATGAAGGCTGCCATCATCTCTTCTCTTGAATCACTTCCCTCAGCTGAAAGCGGGAAGGTTTCTCTTCCTGACAGCTTTCCCTCGCGAACATAAAAGAGCACCGCATAATATACGCTGGCGCCTTTCATTACAAGAAGAAGATCCATATCCTTATCAGAACGCAGAACCACCCTCTGTTTCTCGCTAATAGCCTGCAGCGCAGCGATATTGTCCCTGTAGCATGCTGCTTTCTCAAACTCAAGTGATGATGCAGCTTCTTCGAGGAGAGCTTTCTGTTCTTCAATCAGGGTCCCGGAATTACCGTTGAGGAACTCAATCACCCTGTCAACCGACTTCATGTATTCCTCCCTTGATACATTTCCCGAGCATACGCCCCTGCACTGACTTATATGGTAATTCAGGCACGGCTTAAACCCCGTATGGAAGTGAATAGCAGAGCACCTCTTCAGCATATAGAGATTCTCCAGAAACTCAACTATCCTGTTTACTGCTCCTGTATCCGAATACGGTCCGAAATACCTGGCTCCGTCATTTTCGATGCGCCTTGTCTTGAGTATCCTCGGATACTCCTCATTCAGTGTAACCTTAATATATGGATATGTCTTGTCATCCCTGAGAAGAATATTGTATCTCGGATTATGTCTCTTAATCAGATTGCATTCGAGTATGAGCGCTTCCATCTCGCTTCCGCATGTAATATACTCAAATTCTGCAATATGTGACACCATCGCTCTTACCTTCGGGTCCATATTCCTTGAACTCTGGAAATACTGCCTGACCCTGTTCTTAAGCGATACAGCCTTGCCGACGTATATAATCTTGCCAAGTCTGTCTTTGTGAATATATACTCCCGGTTTATCGGGAAGTTTTTTTAGATTATCCTGAATATCAAACATATTATCACTTAAATCAAAGGCCGCTAAACTAATAGCGACCGTTGTTTCTGCTTCTTTCTTCTGCCAGCTGTCTTATTCTCTCCTGGCGTCTTTTCTTTCTTTTTCTCCTGTTAACAATGCGGAGAACAATAATAAGGATGAAAAACAGAACTATTACTGCTGCGATTATGATCAGTGCCAACCTGCCCGGGTATGCAACATGCCCGTTATATATAAAGCTGAACACTCCTTCTTCTGCATCCTCTGATGTTACCACAGGTGTCTCCGATATGAGTTTGTCGCCGTCATATACACCGACTGTTCCAACAACTGTCCCCGCTTTCACAGGAGCAATGACATTATCAACCCACTCAACTTTAGTTGTATAGTTATCAGCAGACTCTCCCACTGCAAGGCTGCACGATGCAAAATACTGAGCCTCGCACTGAGTCTTGCCGCCGGCAGCCCCCTTTATCCTGATTTCACCGACCGCATCACCCGGCTTCAGCAGGTCCTCTGTTCTGTAATTGTCAAGTGCATATTCAAGAAGCGCCTTGGAGTCTCCGAATCTGCCAAGATCGGATGAATGCATTACTACAGCAATAATCTCTGTTCCGTTCTTGTATGCAGCAGATGCGAGACAGCCCTGAGCCTTGTCGGTATATCCTGTCTTGACTCCTATTGCGTATTTATAGTATGGATGTTCTGCATTTCCGTTGACTCTAACTTCGCTTGTCTTGTCAAACAGAAGCCGGTTTGTGGAATACAAAACTCTGTACTCATGCTTGTTTGTCTTTGGAAGCGTATATGTATCCATCGAAACAATTTCTCTCAGAACGTCATATTTCATGAACTCCTTTGCAATCATCGCAATATCATACGCTGTCGAAAGGTGCTTTGCAGAATCCAGTCCGTTTGGATTAACAAAACTGGTGTTCCTGCATCCCAGCTGTCCGGCCTTCTGATTCATCAGCGAGGCAAATTTCTCAACCGAGCCCGATATCTCCTTGGCCAGTGCAACAGCACAGTCGTTTGCAGATGTGACCAGCATTGCCTTAAGCAGCTGCTCAACTGTGAACTTCTCGCCGTTCTTCATGTATATAACATTGCCGCCTGTATTGACAGTATCCTTATCCACAGTGACAACCGTATCCATGGAAAGATTCTCTATAACAAGAATCGCTGTCATCATCTTTGTCATGCTGGCAGGCGCCATCTGCACCTCGGAATTCTTCTCCCAGATAACCTCTCCCGAATGAGCATCGATTATAATCGCTGTTGTCGCTTCAATCTCCGGCGGCTCCGAAACTTCTGCATATGCATCCTGAAACGAGCATCCAATCAGAAGTGCAAATGCAAGAACGAATGTCAGAAATTTTTTCATCCGTTTTTCTCCTCTGTCTTTTACTAACATCTAATTATATCAGAAAAGCCTTTCTCAGTGAAAGGCTTTGCGCTAATTTCTATTTATTTTCTTTTTCAAATTCTGCCATGAAACTGATAAGAGCGTCAACGCCCTCAACAGGCATAGCATTGTATATGCTCGCTCTCATGCCGCCGACCGATCTGTGACCATTGAGATTCACAAGACCCGCAAGCCTTCCCTCAGCTACAAATTTCTTGTCAAGCTCAGGATTTCCTGTCACGAATGTGACATTCATAAGCGATCTGTCTTCCTTTGCCTCAACAGGACATGTGAACAGTTCACTGCTGTCTATAAAGTCATGAAGTCTGCCGGCTTTGATTACATTCTGACTGTGAACAGACTCAATTCCTCCCAGTTTCTTAATATGTTTAAATACCAGTCCTGCTACATAGATTCCAAAGCATGGCGGTGTATTGTAGCTTGAGCTGTTATCTGCATGAATCCTGTAATCAAGATATGTAGGACAGTTTTCAGGTGCATTTCCAAGCAGGTCCTCTCTGATAATCACAATTGTAACACCTGCAGGTCCGACATTCTTCTGTGCTCCGGCATATATCAGCCCGAATTTCGATACATCAATCTTCTCCGAAAGAATACATGATGACATATCTGCCACAAGAGGGATATCTCCTGTATCCGGGATATATGAGTAGTGAGTTCCGTATATTGTATTGTTGAAACATATATGAACATAATCCGCGTCTTCCCTGAAATCCTCTCTGGTGAGCTTTGGAATATATGTAAAATTGCTCTCTTCGGATGATGCAGCAACCCTTATATCTCCGAATTTCTGTGCTTCCTTGTAGGCCTTCTTCGCCCAGCTGCCTGTAATGATGTAATCAGCCTTCTTTGATTTTCTGAGAAGATTTAATGGTACCATAGCAAACTGAAGGGTTCCTCCACCCTGAAGGAACAGCACCCTGTAATTGTCCGGTATTTCAAGTATATCCCTTAAATCCTGCTCTGCATCTGCAAGAATCTGCTTAAACTCAGCTGACCTGTGGCTCATTTCCATCACTGACTGTCCCGATTCCCCGTAATTCGGCAAATCATTAGAAACTTCCTCTATTACATCAAGAGGAAGCATCGATGGTCCTGCAGCAAAATTGTAGACCCTGTTATATTTTTGTTTCATTTTTTCCTCCGTTTACACAAATTTAAGACTATTGTATCACTTTACTTGACTCAAGTAAAGTGATACAATAATTGATGTACTATTTTTTCGAGGTGATAAACAGTGTATAATATTTCTACTTTAAACAAGATTTCACCAGTTGGATTATCAGATTTTACTGATGAATATACAGTATCAGATGACATAGACAAAGCAGATGCGATACTCGTAAGAAGCCAGGCAATGCATGATATGACTTTTTCAGACAGTCTTCTTGCCATAGCAAGAGCAGGAGTCGGCGTGAACAACATTCCTCTCGACAGATGTGCAGAGGAAGGAATTGTTGTAATGAACACGCCAGGTGCCAATGCCAACGGCGTTAAGGAACTTGTAATTGCCGGCATGCTATTATCATACAGAAACATCGTAGATGCCGCAAACTGGGTTCAGACGCTTGAGGACGGTGAACTGTCAGTTGAAAAACAGGTTGAGAAGAGCAAGAGCCGTTTCAAGGGAAATGAAATAAGCGGCAAGAATCTGGGCATCATCGGTCTTGGCGGAATCGGCGTATCGATTGCAAATGCCGCAACCGCTCTGGGTATGAGAGTTACAGGATATGATCCGTTTTTTTCAGCCAGAAATGCTCTCAGACTTGACAGCAGAGTGACTGTAGCAAATGAGATGATGGACGTTGTTCCTGATGCTGACTTTCTTATTGCTCAGGTTCACTCAACACCTGCCACAAAACACCTGATAAGCAGCGAGGTTATCGATGCTATGAAGGATGGGGCAGTCCTTCTCAACTTTGCAAGGGCACCGATTGTTGATGAAGATGCAGCGCTCAGAGCTCTTGAAAGCGGCAGACTCAGAAATTATGTAACTGACTTTGCTCACAGCAGCGTCATCGGAAGAGAAGGCGTTATTGCTCTGCCTCACCTTGGTGCTTCAACAGATGAAGCAGAAGACAACTGTGCAGTTATGGCGGTGCATCAGATCAGAGAATATATCGAAAACGGCAATATCATCAACTCATGCAACTTCCCGTCTGTAAATCTTGGACCTAGGAAAGGAACAAGAATAGCTATCCTTTCAAAGGCTGATGATTCAATACTCAGTGATGCTGCTGCAGTACTTAATGTCAAGAAGATTGCAAGCGAATCAAACGACAAATACGCATACACTCTCATTGAAACAGACGATGCTGTTGACGATGTTGCAATAAAAAACGACAATATTATAAGAATAAGAGTGATAAAATAGACAAGAGGTGCTTTCGCACCTCTTTCAGTTATTTCTTCCTTCCTCTTCTTCTGTAATCCTCCTCAATGGAGTCCTTCCATGATGCACCTTTAAGACCTGCACCCCTTGACATTGTCACGGCGTTGGAAACGGCGGAGAAGTTGACTGCAATACCTTCAGAATCACATTCATATCTGACTGCCCTGTCAGCTGGAATACCTATTTTGGCAGCCTCACCCACTGCATCAATGTTTGCACCCAGGAACATAAAATCCCATCCCATTTCCTGCTTTTTCGATATCATGGTTCTGACCTTATCATATGTATACTCTCTGCTGGCATTTTCAAGCCCGTCTGTAGTTATAACAAAGACCGTCTTTTCAGGCACATCCTCGCTGCGCGCATACCTGTGAACAGTCTCTATGTGATGAACCGCCCTTCCCACTGCATCAAGAAGCGCAGTACAGCCTCTTACGTAATAGTCACTGTCTGACAGCTCCCTGACGTCAGCAATATTCACTCTGTCATGGATAACCTCACTCACATCATCAAACAGAACAGTGGAAACATACGCCTCCCCCTTCTCTTTCTTCTGACGCTCAATCATGGAGTTGAATCCGCCTGTTGTATCGCTTTCAAGTCCGCTCATAGATCCGCTTCTGTCAAGAATAAATACAAGTTCTGTTAATCCTTTTCTCATCGTCTTTAATCTCCTTTCGGCCTTTGATCTTTCATATACCGAAAGAATACATCATATGAGATGTATTGTGGTCACCTGTCGGGCGACATCAGATGAGAGGCTCAAGACCGTGCTCAAACAGAGCCACATTTATATCATAAATATCATATATGCCTTCCTGTATGAAATAGCGGATAGCGCTGTCCTCTCTGCTGCTTGGAGAAAAAGCATATCCCGCTCTTGCGAGAAGATCGACAGTCTCGTCAAGAGAAAGCTCCAGCGCTATTGCAAACGAAAGAACCGTCTTCTTTCCGGGATGATAGTCTCTGCTGCTCCTTATCTTCGAAAAATGCTTTCTGGATATGTTTGCCCTGTGATACACCTCCGAATCCTTAAGTCCTCTGTCATCTATCATACGAAGAAGTGTTTCCTGAAAAGTCTCAGAAACCTCACTGATGACATTGTCAAGACTCCTGTATGCCGACGGAGCGCAGATGCATTCCTCTTCGAGAGCAGAGACTGAGCTCATCACCGGAGCCCTGCCAGCAGGGGCAAAAATTTTTCCTGCTTCAAACACAAGCCTTTCGGATATGTATATCTGAACTTCGATATCAGTATCTCTGAGAATATCTACAGCATATTCAAGCGTTCTGTTCGCATCTATACCGTTGCTGCCTGCGCCAAGCAGCGGAAAGGCAATTGAGTCCAGTTTAAGTCTGTCTGCAAGTTCAAGGCATCCTCTGTAGCACAGCGCAAGTATCTCCTCATTTCCCGCCTTAGGCGCAACCGTATGGAATATGTACCGTGCATTGAGTTTAAATGCGGGCGTTACAGCCGTCTGACCGTAATCCAGAACCCCTATCTTCTCTCTTTCGGCAAACAGCTTATCGTACCCTGCTGCACGGTAGATATGCATATCCACGCCCCTTCCGACAGCCACATCGGTATTAGCCGAATTGACTATTACATCTGCTGCAGCGGTTGTAATATCTCCTCTTATAATCTTAATACTCATTTCTTCTCCCGAAAACAACACCCCTGCTGTGATGCAGAGGTGTACATATTATGTTATGCTTTTATTTTCTCATCTATTCCGAACTTCTCAATATATTCAGCATAGTACCTGTCGAAACCGTGCTGTCTTTCTATTTCCATTCTGTCTGCAAGTCCGTGAGCTTCTATATTATTACCTTCAACATCCATCTTGATAGCGATACCCACATTGGAACAGTGATCTCCTATCCTCTCGAAGTTTGTAAGCATATCGTTAAATACAAATCCGTGATTGTACTGACATATTCCCTTCTGGATTCTATCGATGTGATGCAGTTTCATCTCATCGCACAGGTTGTCTATGATTTCTTCAAGAGGCTCAATCCTGTATGCCGCTTCAATGTCATCCTCGGTAAACGCAGTGACGGTAAGGCCTACAATCTCCTTAATAACCGCCAGAAGTCTGTCCATTTCATGCTGAGCCATAGGCGTGAAGTGAATTCCCTTTTCGTGAATTTCCTGAGCGCATTCAGCAAGGTTTTCCGCATGGTCGCTCATTCTTTCGAAGTCGTTAATAGCATGAAGATATTTGCTCACCGAATTATTCTGTTCATCAGAAAGCTCCTTCTTCATGATTTTAACGATGTAGCTTCCCAGCTTGTCCTCATATGTATCTATTACATTCTCAAGCTCATCAACACGTTTTGCTCCCTCTTCACTGTAATATGAAAACAGTGCGATTGCCTCTTCCAGGTTTGTTTTTGTTGTTCTGGCCATCGAGTTGATTGTGATTCTTGTCTGCTCGACAGCAAGGGCAGGATGCGCAAGGAATCTTTCCTCAAGTCTGTCGACATCCTTGAGCTCCTCTATATCCTCTTCCTGATCGCGTATAAGCCGTACAACAATCTTCTCCATTATACCTATACAAGGTGTAAGGATAATAACTATAACAGTTCTGAAGACTGTGTTAAGAAGCGCTATGCTCATCATGTTCATGGTCATATGCATGAACTCGAAATCAAATATAGCATTGGCTGAATAGAAGACAATGCTGAACAGTATAACGCCCAGAGTATCTACCATAAGATAGATAAACGCGGTTCTCTTACCATTGGCATTGGCCCCAAGAGCCGATAACAGAACCGGCACCGCAGCACCTATAGCTATACCCATGATCATCGGAAGAGCAAGCTTGAAATCGATTGCTCCTGTGACTGCAAGCGTCTGAAGAATACCTACAGCTGCAGATGCGCTCTGTATAACGCTTGTAAAAAGAATACCGATGAGAATTCCAAGAAGCGGATTTGAGAATGTTGTCAGCATATTGATGAAAGTCTCGCTCTCGCGAAGCGGATATACCGCATCACTCATAGCTCCTATGCCGTACATTAGTACTGCAAATCCAAGCATTATCGTTCCTATGTAATGATTCTGTTCCTTCTTTGTGAACATTAGCAGGATGATGCCGGCAACCGCCACAATAGTAGTGAATGTGTCAGTTGAAAATACGGCGAACACACCGCCGCCGCCAAAGGCTGAAAGGCAGATAATCCATCCTGTTATGGATGTTCCTATAATGGCTCCCATTATAATTCCGATTGCCTGGTTAACCTTCATCATGCCCGAGTTAACAAATCCGACAACCATTACCGATGTGGCCGAAGAACTCTGAATTACAGCTGTAACTCCGGTTCCCAGCAGAATCCCCTTGAGGGAATTGCTTGATAACCGGTAAAGTACAAGTTCCAGCTTGCTTCCTGCCACCTTCTTAAGTCCGTCGCTCATAAGCGACATTCCGAACAGGAAGAGTGCAACTCCGCCAAGCAGAGCCAACACATTTGTAATACTCATTTCTTTCCCTAATTCCTTTCTTTCATTTCCTGCCAATATAATTATAGTACCAAACAGTTAATAGTCAACAGGATTACCTGCCGCTTGATATTCTTTTTCTGAGTTTTCCCGCGCCTGTATCAAGCCATACCTTGTTGAAAAGCACGCCCAGGCACTGAACCCAGGAAATGAAATAGAACCAGAATAACAGCGCGACGATTGTGGCAAGTGAACCGTAAATAATATTGTAATTCCCCGCTGTCATTACATAATTTGTGTATCTCGCATAAACAAGTGTAACAAGAACCATTCCAACTGCCGAGAATATACTGCCCGGAAGCATATCGAGCACACTGCCAAGTCCCTTTCTTTCCGTCAGTGATACTATTGAATTCAGAAATACCATCAGAAGGTACATCACAAACGAAAATACCCACCTCAGAATCATCCATATACCGCTGACCTCGTATGTAATGCCCAGCTTCATCTTCATTGCGGCAAGAACCGCATACAGAATCTGTTCGCCGAAAACTACAGCCACAAGTCCGAAAGACAGTGCGATTATTGTAACGAAAATCGTAAATATTGCACGGAATCTTTCCTGAAAATATCCCTTGCCGGTGCTCTTTCCGCCGCTCATGGTATAGTTGGTTATTCTTGTCATTGAAAACTGTGCACGTGATGCCGCCCACAGCGCAACTATTGTGAGAACTATGCTCGTGGTAGTGTTGTCCGACTGGGTAAGCCATCCGCTGACACTGTCACCTATCACTCCCGGAAGATATCTGGTAACTATATCCTGGATAAAATCGGTTGATATGTTGAATATATTCAGCATCTGCGACAGTACGATAATAAGCGGCACTATTGACATCATATAATAGAATGCCGCCTGTGCTGCAAATCCCTGGTAGTAAGGGTCCTGAAGCCTCTGAATAGCCATCAGAACCATCTGTGCAAATCTGTTATTTATCATCTTCCAAAAGCTTCTCCCTCAACTTCACAAGAGCCTTTGCCCTGTGACTAATTCTGTTTTTAATTTCCGGAGAAAGCTCTCCGAATGTCCTGTCATACCCCGCAGGCTGAAACATCGGATCGTATCCGAATCCGTTTGTTCCTCTCTCCTCTTCAATAATATGTCCCTCACATTCACCCCTTGCAGAAACTGTTCTTCCATCGGGATATACCAGAGTAATCACTGCCACATATCTTGCAGTTCTGTCCCCGAAAGGAACGCCTTCGAGAAGTTCAAGGACTTTCCTGTTGTTCTCCTCATCATCTCCTGAAGGTGTAAACCTCGCCGACATAACTCCCGGCGCTCCTCCCAGATAATCTACACAAAGTCCTGAATCATCCGCTACGCTCGGTCTTCCGGAGAGCTTCATTATCTCGTATGCTTTCTTGTAGGAATTCTCTTCGAATGTTTCCCCGTCCTCAACGATTTCAACATCGGGAACTCCGGCATCATCTCTTGAGACAATGCTCATATCAAATTCCTTTAAAATCTTTTCTATTTCTTCAATCTTGTGTCTGTTTCTAGTTGCTGCTACAATTGTATCCATATTTTCCCCCATTCATAATAAAAAAATTATACCATACTAGTACTGGACTTTGCAATTTCAGTGAAGTAGAATATTACTTTAAGGAGAAGCACAATGAAAGCAGTAATATTCAACGGCAACAGCATTAACCCGGGAGATGTGTCATGGGAACCTGTAACATCCCTCGCAGATACAGTCATATACCCGGATACCGCCGATGATGAGAGAATTGAAAGAGCACGGGGCTTTGACGGAATTCTCACAGACAGAACAGGCATTGACCGAAACACAATGGAAAACCTGCCTGACCTTAAATTTATACTCAAACTTGCAACAGGCTACGATAACATAGATCTGAAATGTGCGCAGGAGCTCGGAATCAGAGTTTTCAACATACCGGCATATTCAACAGATGCAGTGGCACAGCACGCCATGGCCCTTATTCTTGAAATAGCCTGTGCACTTCCTGAAAACCACTCAAGAGCGGCAGTCACAGCTCCGGCAGGATACGGTCTTGAGCAGGGATATGCCCCTTCGTTTCTTCTGTCAGGCAAAAGTCTTGGTATAGCAGGATACGGAAACATTGGAAAAAAAACCGCGCAGCTTGCAGAAGCCTTCGGCATGGAGATAAACATTTACAGCCGCGACAGAGAAAAATGTATAAAATCAGACATATTGTCCCTTCATATGCCTCTGACACGCGAAACTTATCATATGGTCAACAGAGACTTCATATCAGAAATGAAGGACGGCGCTGTTATCATCAATACAGCAAGAGGAGCGCTCATAGACGAATATGCTCTGACAGATGCTCTTAAATCAGGCAAAATTGCTGCGGCGGGTGTGGATGTTCTGGAGGATGAACCTGCTCTTTCAAGTCCTCTGCGCAGTGCGCCTAATGTGAATATAACGCCGCATGTTGCTTTTGCAGCAAGAGAGACGAGACAGAAACTAATCGATATCGCAGGAGATGTCCTGAGAGGATACATTGAAGGAAAGGAGATTAACAGAATAGTATGAAGATAAAAGTACTCGATGTGGAATACATCAACCCCGGTGAGCCGTTATGGCAGAAACTTGCGGAATTCGGAGAGCTTACACTCATCGGCAACACATCTTATGATGCTCTTGCAGACACCATAGCTGATGCCGAAATCGTATTCACAAGCAAATGCCGCATAACAGATGAAGTTCTTGACAGATGTCCGAATGTCCGGTTTATCGGGGAACTTGCAACAGGATTTGACAACATAGATATTGAGGCGTGCAGAAGACGCGGCATCGCAGTCTACAATATCCCCGGATACTCAACAGATGCAGTTGCGCAGCACACAATAGCGCTTCTTCTTGAAGCCGCCAATAAGGTTGCCGCAAACAACGAACTCTCAAAGGAAGGAAAATGGTTCAACCGTCCCGGATTTGACTACAGCCTGGCACCTCTGATACTTCTGAACGGCAGATCCCTCGGCATAGTAGGCTACGGCAGCATCGGAAGTAAAGTTGCAGAAATTGCACAGGCTCTTGGCATGAAGATAAACATTTACAGCCGTGATAAAAAAGCCTGCATAGAATCGGATTTCGTTTCCCTGCACTGCCCTGCAGCATCAGATAATTATCATATGGTTGACAGCAGCTTCATCTCACAGATGAAGGAAGGGGCAGTTTTAATCAATACAGCAAGGGGCGCACTTATTGATGAGAATGCACTGCTTGACGCGCTTGACAGCGGCAGAATTTCCATGGCATGTCTTGACGTTCTTGAAAAAGAACCGCCTTCGGATAATCCGCTCATAGGTCATCCAAAGACATTTGTCACTCCACACATCGCATGGGCTCCTAAGGAAACAAGAGATAAGATAATACTCATAGCATACGACAATCTGAAATCATGGATTAACGGTAAAGACAGCAAAAACCGCCTTGTTTAAGGGCGGTTTTTAAATCCTTATCTTATTGCTGTTCCTTCAGGAACAATGTCATCCACAAATATTATCTGGCATCCGCATGCGCTGTTTGTTGCAGCAAGCAGCATACCTTCTGACTTTACACCTGTGAATCTTGCAGGCGCAAGATTTGCAACAACAATAATCTTTCTTCCTACAAGTTCTTCTGGAAGATAATCGTTCTTGATACTTGAAACGATTACTCTTTCTTTTATTCCGTCAAACAGAGTAAGCTTATAGTTGCTGTGCGACTTCCTTATTTCCTGGCACTTGACAATCCTGCAGACCCTAAGATCTATTTCCCCGAATCTGTCGATATCAATCTCTTCCTTGACAGGTGCAACAGGGTCAGGATCTCCATAAACTCTTTCAATCTTTCTTGACTCTTCAACCGGTTCCGGCTCTGCCTGAGGATGAAGTTCTTCTTCTGTCTTAGGTGTTGAGAAATCAAGAAGAGGAAGATAATCGTTTTTATCTATTGCGTACAGGAACAGATAAAGTCTTGGACCTCTTTCCTTAGCTATAAGCATCCTGTAGACAATCTTGAAGAATGCACCCTGAAGTTTCTTGATATCATCACGGTCTTCACCGAATACAATCTTAGGTATTGCGTAAAGCTGTGAATTGAGCTGGTCAAGGTCGTATTCTGCGTTTCCAAGATAGTCTCTCAGAAGTTCGATTTCTTTCTTTTCATCTTCGCTCAGCGATTCATAAAGTTCCCAGTCTCTTGTTGTTCTGAGTCTGTTTGCCTGCTCCGGAGCACATTTCTCGAGCCAGTTTCTGGCAAGATCAAGTCTCTGTGCGAAATCCTCGTATTTGAACGGCTGATTAATCTTCTCAAATACAGTCTCCATCATAGGAATGTTGAAGTCAACGATTGATCCCAGCTGCACAAGCAGTGACATTGGAACAGTCTTAATATCCGATGTCTCATTGAGACAGTTTTCCATTACAACCTGTGTGAATTCGTTAGCAGTTCCGTCCCTGTACTGGTTATACTGCTTGTCAAACTCAAAGTACTGGCGCAGTATTCCGTCATCGAAGCAGAAATCAAATGCTTTAGTAGGTTCACTCTTTGAATACAGCCAAAGAATCACTTCCGGCTGATAAAAACTGAGAAGCGTTTCCGGTGTCATGTTAAGTCCGGATGAGCCTGACATTTTTCCTGCAACACCCTTGATTCCTATGAACTCGTATCCCTGGAATTCGGGAGCATCGTATCCGAAAATCTTCTTCGCTATCACTTTTGAAGTATCGTAGCTTCCGCCGGGTGATGCATGGTCTTTTCCGCCCGGTTCAAAATCAACGCCTTCATAAAGCCATCTCATGGCCCAGTCAACCTTCCATGCAAGCTTGGCGTTGAACTGTGTTCTGAAATCAAATGTTCCCCTGTGTCCGCATGTACATTCATACTCTGCAACCTTAGTCTCATCATTATACGATGTTATGGTTGTTGTATCCTTGCCGCAGCAAGGGCAGTAAATACTTGCAGGATAGTATTTTTCTCTTTCTCCTTCTTCTGCATCCTGAGTTCTGAAGCTGTCAAGGATATCAAATATCTCTGCTCTCTTTTCCATTGCAAGAAGTACAAGATCCTGGTATTTTCCGCTTCTGTACATCTCCGCCTGGTATCTGAAGTCCATGTCGATATGGAACGCCTCGATGGATTTCATGAACTCCTCTTCGAAATATGATGCATATGTTCCCTCTCCCTCATTGAAAGGGTTAGGAACGTCAACGTAAGCATTGCCGATATATTTTTCGAACCCTTCTGTTACCTTTGATACATTTACCGGAACTTTTCTCAGTCTGTCAAGTTCATCCCATGAGAAAAGAAGTCTGGCTTTTTTGCCGGCTCTCTCAAGAGCCTTGCATACAAAGTATGCAGTTGCGATATCTCTGAAGTTCCCTATGTGTATTGAGCCTGAAGGAGAAATGCCTGCCGCGCAAACATATTCTTCCTTATCCGGCTTCTTTGCGATTATTCTCTGTGCAATCTCGTCTGACCAATGCATTTTACTATTACCTCATTTCTTTATCTGCGTCTGCGTTTTCTGCTGTAGCTGCTGTATTTTCTTCTGTTGAAGCGCGACTCCCGCCTGTTATTCTGCGCAAACAGATTCTTACGCTTCTTTGGCGGTGCGAAAATTGCCTTTTTCTGTTTCTCGCTAACTCTGAACATCATGTTGGCATCTCTTCTTCTCCTTCTGAAGAAGATAATGAGAACGATGAGAATCACTATGAGAACAGGAAGGAAAATCGCTATTCTCAGAAGCCAGCCCACTTTATTCGGCTGTCTGAAGAATTCTTTTACTCCAAATTTCGATACTACTGTTTTTCTTCCTTCAGGTTTACTGTATTTCGACGACACAGTCCCCATAGAGTCTAAATACTCTGTAACAGCGTACCATGTCTTAAGTTCCCGTTTTCCATCATAAACGATATGTTTTTCGAAGTCTGTTATGACATTGCCTTCCCTGTCCTTAGGCTGTATGGACAAAAGGCCGTAGCTCTGATCTCCCACAAGCGAAAGCGACTGACACGAATACAGGTCTGTTACTACTCTGTAAAGCCTGTCGTTATCTATTTTCTGAAGATTGCTGCCGTTTCCGAGGCTGATATCCACTGCCCTGTTAAGGAAAAGTCTCCTGTCATTGACTGTATATGTCAGACCGCTCATATAAAGCCTTGTTACCGGCATCATTTCTGATACTGTTGCATCAACCTCAGCAAGCGCTTTAAGTTCGCTTCCTGTAAGGTATGCGCTTACAAGCGGATATACGGCACTTCCGTCTGCTCCCATTCCAAGAGAAAGAATGTTGAAGGCATCTGATACTGTAACCTCACCCATAGGTATCGACGCCCTTATAACGCCGGCAGGAACAACTGCAACCGCGACTTCCTCATATTTATCGCCCTCCGCTTTCTTTACAGCGTGGATATATGAGTCTGCAAGCAGATTTCCGAGCGTATCCTCTCCCTGCTCAAGGCCGAATTTATCTATTGATGTGAACTGTATTCTGTTCTTTGCTATAACCTCATCTGCTGAATATCCGAAAGGACCGAATACCTTTCTGTTGGCGATTCCCTTGAAGTAGTCAAGTGCCTCAAGTGTATCTTCGTCTTCTTTAACGCTTTCTTTCTCAGCGATGAGCTCATATGTGTCCATCCTGTATTCGCCTGTGGTCTTATCCTTAACAAAAGTAACATGACCTACATTTTCTGTATATGCGCCGCAAGATGCTATCACTGTATTTCCTGAAATTATCGGTTCAGGGAGCTCTGTATGACTGTGACCTGATATTATAAGGTCGATGTCAGGAACTTTCTGCGCGAGAATCTCATCTTCAGAACTTGAAGAATCCTCACTTGTTCCGCTGTGCGAAAGGCAGACTATAAGCTTGACATCTTTTTCGTTCGCCTTGATTTCTGATACTGTTTCCTTTGCTGATGCGACCTGGTCTTTGAACAGGGTTCCGCTCTCCGGAGCAAATTCGTCGGCTTCCTTGCCCATCAGTCCGAATACAGCTATTTTAATTCCGTTCTTCTTAATTACAGTGTATGTTTCTTTTACACCATAGTCCTCAAACGCCTTCTTGAGCTTCTTTCCGTCCTCTGCAAGCTGCTCATCTGCCAGTGTGCTGTCCCAGTCCACATTGCATGCCGCAATCTGAGGAAGGTCAAAGTCATCATCTTTATTTTTCTTTACGGCGTTTTCAAGCATTGATGAAAGTCCTGACGATCTGAAATCAAACTCATGATTGCCCAGCGTTGTCACGTCATATCCGAGGTAACCCATCATCCTCAGTTCTGATGCATAATCTGTATATATTGTCTGATATATGCTTCCCTGTGAGAAATCTCCGCCGTCAAGCACAAAACTGTCTTTTCTGTAATTCTTTGAAATCCCGCTGAATATAGTCGCCATGCGGGCAAATCCGCCCTGCTCCCTTGTTTTCCCGTTTTCTGTAATCTTGACAGAATCCATCTGAGAATGCATATCGTGGGTGAATATTATGGATATTGTTCCCTTTTCGATACTGCTTTCCAGTTCCTCTTCAGGCTCCCCGTCTGTCTGTGTGCTGCCTGAAGTCTGCTGAGTGTTTTCAGTGCTTCCTGTTGTCTTGTTTCCCGATGAAGTGGTGCCGGAGTCTGAAGACGGTTTTTTGGTTCCGGAACTTTCGCCCGATGAACTTCCGGGCTCTTCAGGGGCAGCGGGAGGTGTTTCCGGAGTTTCAGGCTCAGTCACTTCACTGCCGCCTGTTTCTCCCCCTGTTCCTTCTTCCGGTTCCGCATATGATGCAGCAGGCGCCAGCAGTGTAAGCACAATCATTATCACTGATAGTACAAGTGCAAGTTTCTTTTTCATCTGCTCTCTCCTTAAACTGTCCTAGAATTCAGCTGTTTTCGGAGTTCTAGGGAATGGTAATACATCTCTTATATTACTCATACCTGTAATGTACATGATAATCCTCTCAAATCCCAGACCATATCCGGCATGTTTTACGCTTCCGAATCTTCTGAGGTCAAGATACCACCAGTAGTCTTCCCTGGTCATGCCCATGTCTTCAATTTTCTTAAGAAGAATATCGTATCTTTCTTCTCTCTGTGATCCGCCGATGATTTCTCCGACGCCGGGAACAAGAAGGTCTACTGCCGCAACAGTCCTGCCGTCATCGTTCATTCTCATGTAGAATGCCTTTATTTCTGCAGGATAGTCCGTAACGAATACAGGTTTTTTGAATACTTCTTCTGTTATATATCTTTCGTGCTCCGTCTGAAGATCTATACCCCATTCTACAGGGTACTGGAATTTTCGGCCTGACTTCTGAAGGATTTCAACAGCCTCTGTATATGTAACCCGCGCGAAATCCGAGTTAACAACATTGTCCAGTCTGTCCATGAGACCCTTGTCTACGAACCTGCTGAAAAATTCCATTTCTTCGGGAGCATGCTCAAGAACGTAGTTTATGACATACTTGATCATATCCTCTGCAAGAACCATAATATCCTCAAGTTCCGCAAAAGCAATTTCAGGCTCTATCATCCAGAATTCAGATGCGTGTCTTGCCGTATTTGAATTTTCTGCTCTGAATGTAGGTCCGAATGTATATATATTTCTGAATGCGAGTGCCATTGCCTCACCTTCAAGCTGTCCGCTTACGGTAAGATTGGTAGGCTTTGCAAAGAAATCCTGCGAATAATCCACACTGCCGTCTTCATTTCTTGGAATGTCCGAAAGATTCATAGTTGTAACCTGGAACATTTCCCCTGCCCCTTCACAGTCCGAACCTGTAATTATAGGGGTGTGAACATAAACGAAGTCTCTTTCCTGGAAGAACTGATGAAGTGCATATGCCACAAGTGAACGCACTCTGAACACTGCTGAAAACGTATTGCTTCTCGGTCTCAGATATGCTATCTCTCTAAGAAACTCCATGCTGTGTCTCTTCGGCTGAAGAGGATAGTCCGGCTCTGACGTTCCCTCGATGATAATCTCGGACGCCTTGATTTCAAAAGGCTGCTTTGCCTCAGGTGTAGGCACGCATACTCCCTTCACCTCAAGTGAAGTTGCAACATATGCCTTGGATATTTCCTCAAAATTATCTATAAATTCCTGTTCATATACAACCTGTACCGACTTGAAGAAGCTTCCGTCGTTCAGTTCTATGAATCCGAACTTGTTTGAACTTCTGTTGTTTCTTATCCAGCCGTGGACAGTCACTTCGCGGTTTTCATATTCGGATGTGTTTCTCCACAGCTGTCTTAACGTGATATCTTTCATCATAATCTCCTTTTAAGGTTCACAAGAGAAGCTACAAAAAACTGCAGCTTCTCTGTAAACTTTTTATTTCCTTATATCAAGTATCTTGTATGTTCTTACTGAATCGGGAACCTGCACTTCCACAAGTTCTCCTTTTGTTCCGCCAAGAAGTCTCTTGCCAACCGGGGAATCGTTTGATATTTTACCTTCAACCGGATCCGCTTCCGATACGCCGACAATTCTGAATTCTCTTATCTCTCCGTCTTCCATGTCTTCGATGGTTACTGTGCTTCCGACGCTTACCTTATCGTCTGTTGCATCATTTTCATTTATGATAATAGCCTTCCTGATCTTCTCTTCAAGCTGAATAATCTTGACTTCAAGTTCAGCCTGTTCATTCTTGGCTGCATCGTATTCCGCATTTTCTGAAAGGTCTCCGTAGGAGATGGCTTCCTTGAGTTTCTCCGCTACTTCTTTTCTTCCGACCGATACTAAATGGTCTCTCTCTGCGACTATCTGGTCATACCCCTCCTGGGTTAATAAGATTTCGTCTGACATTTATGTTCTCCCTTCGATAAATGTAATCATAATATTATATCAAATACGCAAGATATTGTAAACCGCATCTTACAGCTGCCTGTCCTCTTCCGGTATGTTCTTCAGTATTTCTTCAAGATCCACATCTCCTGTGAGCATTCCGCCGGATATTACATCGGTTTCCTCCGGCTTGTGATCCACCTCTACTGCAGGAAGCGTGATTATGAATCGTGCTCCCTTCTCAAGATTTACAGCTTCGATGGTTCCCTTATGCCGTTCTATTATATCCCGCGTTACGGAAAGCCCTATGCCGAAGTTGCCTCCTTCGCCTTTGTAGAATCTGTCAAATACATGCGGAAGGTCCTTCTCGCTTATTCCATTGCCGTCATCTGTAATCATTATGGTGATTTTGCCGTCCTCCACAGAACCTGTTATAGCCAGCTTCTCTTTAGCATATCTGATTCCGTTGGACATTACATTTCTGAGGGCTTTTGTAATCTGTTTTTCATCCCCCCTGATGTAATAGTCCCCGCCGTCAAGGCTTTCGATTATGACAGCGCCCTTCTTCTCACCTATCACGCAGATTTCTTCTCTGCAGTCCTCTATGACGGGTCTCAGTTCTATCACCGACATATCCTCTTCATTGATCGGATTCTCATCCATTCTGGATATATAAAGCATCTCATCGACAAGTTCAGACATCTTCTTGCTCTCAGTAATAATTATATCTGCAGCACTCTTGTGGTCCTTGAGAACGTTTGTAGATATGCCTTCTGCATATCCCTGTATGGACATGAGCGGTGTCCTCAGCTCATGTGAAGCATTCTGGAAGATTACCTTCTGAAGCATCTGAGAAGCGGTAAGCTCATCAGACATTCCCTCCATGTAGTCCGCAAGCTCCTTGAGTTCTGCATACTGGATTCCGGTCTTGTCACGGACTTCGTCTCCGTTCTTTATCTGTTCAAGGAACAGTCTCAGCTGGGTGATACTTCCGGCTATGTTTCTGGATATGGAAAAACCTACAAGGAATGCTATCAGGGCCGATATGCAAAGAACAAGGATAAGAACTCTGTTAACAGCATCTGTCAGTGCGTTGATTGTCGAAATATCAGTATAGATTATAACATCCTTCTTCTCGTCAGATCCTGCAACCCTGATGCTGGCTGTACTTATACAGTAGCTCTCGTCATCAACTTCTATCTCTGTAATACCCTCGCTCAGCACCTGCTCCGTGTTGTTTCTGTAGTAATTCACGATTTTTTTCTCGGAGGCAGTCGCATATTCTGCAACATACTGGTCATCAAGAACCACCATCTGTGTTGTAACCGCGCTGTAGGTATCCCTGTATTCCTTTGTCAGAAGCTCCATCTCTGTACGAAGCTTGATCATCTTCTCGGAAGCAGGGATGAACCCTTTCTCCAGAAGTGCGTCGTACTCATTCTGAATTCTGTCAATGGCCATGTGGTATTCTTTGTAGTTGTTTATACTTCCTTCTATCTGCCTGTCTGTATACTGAATGAAAACTATATTGAACAGCAGTATCGCCGCAAGCGATACGATAGCTATCATCAGTGTCGGCATCAGAACAAGCCTGTTCCTTAGTTTTTTCATTTACTGTTCCTTAATGGCAAGCTTGAAACCGTATCCCCATACGGTTACGATTTCAACATTGCTTCCATGCTGATTCATTTTCTTTCTTATTCTCTTGACATTATCATCTGTAACTCTTGTCTCAACCTCGCTGGTATATCCCCAGATCTTCTCAAGAAGCTCGTCTCTTGATACTGCATCTCCGCTGTTTTCCATAAGATGCTGAAGCACATTGAGCTCTGTTATAGTGAGTTTGAGGTCCTCTCCCTTGCATTTTGCAACCTTCTGCTTAGGCATGATGACTATATCTCCGTATTCCAGCTTCTCATCATATGAGATGGCCTTGTCAAGCTCAACTCTCCTGAACATCGCCTTAACTCTCATTGTAAGCATTACAGGGCTGAACGGTTTCGTAAAATAGTCGTCACAGCCCAGAGTGATGCCTGTAACATAATCCGCTGCAGTGTCCCTTGCTGTAAGGATAAGGATAGGAACCGATGACTGTTTTCTGATCATGTTGCATATTGTCAGTCCGTCTGTACCAGGCATCATTACATCAAGAATTACCATATCGGAAGGTTTCTCTCTGAATCTTTCGAGAAGAGCATCGCCTGTCTCAAATACTTCTACCGTATACCCCTCCTCCTGAAGGAAAGACTGAATCAGCTGACGTATGTTCAGTTCATCGTCTGCTGCATATATTACTTTACTGTTCATAAATGTTTCCTTTCACTGTTTCAAATTCCATAGATATATAAATTATACAGTACTACCGTCATATTTTCAAACTAAACCGTGCTCAAATCCACTCATATCTGCAGTCTTCAAATCCGGTGTCAAATCTGCATATGCCTCTGCATCTGCAGTATGTGCATGAAGTTCTGTCTCTTCCGTTCTTTTTCGGTGCCGGCGATATTTCTCCTGATACAATTCCATCACAGAGTTCCTTTATCTTTTCGTCAACCTGCCGCATAAGCTCACTGAACCTGTCAGGTTCAAACAGTCTGTCATCCGATGTTCCGGCAATTCCGTCCTTTCCGTTTCTGAGATACAATATATCAGAATAACCTGTGAAATCGCCTGCAATGGAATTAATTGCAACAGGATCGTTGACTACTGCGCCCTCCAGTTTGTAATCCTTAAGTGACACACCGCCCTCCTGGCTGCCTGTAAGTTCCCTGCCGGCCTCTCTTATCTTGAAATAGAACACACCTGCAGGCTTTCTCTCAATATTCTTGTACTGAAGGCCCGCCTTGAGATATATCATCAGCTGAAGTTTCCATCCTGCTTTTGCCTCTGCACTTGAGAATGTATCATTTCCTGTCTTGTAGTCTATAATCTTAATGCTCTCATCAGGAAGCACATCTATTCTGTCGATTATACCCTCTATATATATTCTGCCCGCATCGGTATCGACTTCTACAGGCGGTATTTTTCTTCCCTCTCCGAATCTTTCTTCAAACGCCGCCTCCTTGACCCTGCCTCGCCGCATCTGAGAAACGAGAATCCATCCTGCCTCCCTGACTATTTTGGCAAGCCTCTGCGTCCTGTATTTTTCTTCATTCGAAAAAGAAAGCAGGCCCTGGGAATATCCTTCGGATTCAGCCTCGATAATTCTGCTCATCATTGAGTCAAATTCCTCTTCTGTTACGGTCATCCACCTGGAATTCTCACCGGTCAGAGGAACCCCCTCTTCTGTCAGTTCCTTCGACATTTCCATGAGTATATGATGATACACATCACCTATTTCTCTTCCTGCCATCTCAAACACTCTTCTCTCTTTCGGTGAAAGGCCGTAGGAAATGAAGAAATCAAAAGGACATCTTCCATATTTTTCAAGGCCTGAAGGAGAAAGTTTGAGAGTATCTCTCCCCTTCATATAAAGGGGAAGCACCTTTTTTCTGTCAGCCCTGTCTATTTTTGCACTGTAAAACAGTCCATTTTCAATAATGTCAAGTGAATGTCTGCTGTTTTCCCTGAACCAGCCTGCTGCCTGGCAAAACACATCGTCGACAGGTCTTCCCTCAGCTCCATCGCGAAGAGCAGATGCCAGATGCTCAAGAGTGCTTTCAGGACCTGAAATCATATCTATGGGATTTCCGCTGTTGAAGATATCAGGCTCAGCCTTAAGCCCCGGGAAAATACCTCTCAGCGTTGATATGAGTGGTGACGGCTTGACAGCACCTCCCGAAATGTCAACAAGGGAAGTTCCTATCCAGAGATATTCAGACGGGGCCGAGAATGTTCTGTATATTCCCAGAGCTTCCTCGCTGTCTCTGACTCTGTCAAGTCTGACAATGCTGATGTCTTTTTCCGCCAGTGCCTCCAGTTCATCATTGTTCAGGAGTTCCTGCGATGAAGAGTTCATCGGAAGAGATCCCTCGTCTGCCGACATGACAACAAGAGCCCTTATCCTGCCGAGTCTGCTCCTCTGGCATGTACCGACACTGACGCCGTCAGCAGTCTGCGGAATGATTCCCGTCTGAGCCTGCTCTATTCCGGCCTCAAGAAGTTTCAGCAAATCACCGTTTCGGCATTCGTTTTCTCCGGTCAGTTCATCTATCTGAAGCAGCAGATCTGCAAGAATGTTCCATATCTGAGAAGTATGAGCCGCTTCATCTGTATATCCGTTTTCAGTCAGTCTCTCAACCTCCTTCTTAATCTTGCCCGGAATATCCATCTTATCGGTCATGAACCTGTACAGAGCTCTTACTCTCTTTCCTGTTTTACGGTCCTTCTTAAAATCCTCTTCAAATTCACTGAGAATTTCCATAAGACGTCTTCTGGTATCCTCCAGTGAAGCAAACTCTTCAGGTGAATACTCATCCTGCCCCATTGTAAATTCTTTCCGCCATGAGCTTCCTCTTATCCTGTATCTGAGAACATAGTTCTCAAGTTCTTCAATTTCGTTTCTTTCAAATTCTGTCAGGCCCGTCTTGAGCATGCTGAATATATGTCTGTTGTCATATCCTTCTGAAACGGTCCCAAGAGCCGAGATCACAAACGTCACAATGCGGTTTTCCCATATGTTCTTCTTGGCATCCACAAAAAGAGGAATACCGTATCTTGAGAACACCCTCGATATTGCAGGCAGATCTTTTTCCATGCTGTTGCATATCAGCGCTATTTCACTGTATCTGAGACCCCTGTCCCGTACCAGCCCTGTAATATATGCCGCTGCGCTTTCAGCCTCTCCGTATTTCGATCCGGCACTGACCAGGGTTATGCCCTCACACTCCTGCGATGTTCTGTATGGCATGCTGTAAAGCTCTCTCTCAAGGTGAGCAAGCGCACTGCTTCTCTTTCTTTCGTATCCTGTTATCTTTTCCGAAACAGCATCACTGCCTGCCTCTTTCGCAAGCTCTGAAATCCTCCTCATGAGGCACTCTGTAAGAGCAAAAAGATCATCGTCTCTTCCTCCCCTTCCTGCGGTCACGACAAAATTCACCTGAGGACATACGGCAATCAGCTGACGCAGCACATCGCAGTTCTTTTCTGTTAACGTGTCAAAACCATATACCCAGAACACTCTCTCCTTAAGCCAGCTGCAGTCTTTCATTCTTTCAGTGACAGTGTCTATGAAATTCTCGCTGTCTATGTATTTGCCGGATAGAGCGCTCTCATACTCTCCGTAGATTATAACAAGATCAGTCAGTTTCATGTAAAGAAGACTGTTTCTGTCCACACTTTCACATATGGCTGCCAGGTCATCGCATGTTATGTTGTTCTGCCTTATCTGGGCCAGAAAGTTATTTACCATCTCGATAAATCCCGGCATCCTGTCGTGATTTCTGTAAATCGAAAGTCTGTCTTTGTTTTTTTCGAGAATGTCTGCAAGAAGCATGTGTCTTCCGTATTTATCAATCAGCGTTCTTCTGTCCCTTCCGCATTCATCCAGCACCCTGTCAAACAGTCTTGAAAACCCGAGAATTTCAATGTCAATGAATCCCTTTACACCCAGAAACGAAAACGCGTCCTTCTCAATCTCAAGTGTTGCCTGATCGGGGACCAGAACCACTGATCTGCCGGACATTTTTTCAAACATGAATCTGCTTCTGTCTTCACTTTCTCTTCCGTAATATATCTTAACCATTGCATTCCTCTATTATTCTGAAAATATCTTCAGCCTTATCAATAATATATTCCGGTCCTTCAGGACCATAAAGAATATCATCAGGAATTGCAGTCTGCCATGAAACAGCCGCTGCAGTAATACCCGCATTATGCGCACACCCTATGTCATACATGGAATCGCCTATCATTATCGTCTCGTCCGCAGACGAACCAAGTTTCTCAAGTGCAAGGAGCGCCGGTTCCGGATTTGGCTTGTGGATATCCGTATCCTCACACGAAAGGACATAGTCAAAACAGTCTCTAAGCCCGCAGTTATCTATTGCCTGATATGCCGTTCTCTTTGTTCTTGATGTCACTATCCCAACCTTGTATCCTTCGCGCTTGAGCCTTCGCACAGTCTCTTCCATGCCGTCATAAAACTTCATACGAAGCATGTAATCCTCTCCCTGAAAGCTTCTGTATATCCTGATGCACTCATCAGGATCTCTGTCAGGGAAAAACCTTTTCATACTGTCGCGCACAACCTCTCCAAGCGTTCCAAGAAGTTCTTCTCTTGTCTTTTCCTCTCCTGTTATGGCACGGAATGTGTCCTGCCATGACGAGATGACAACATCCGTTGTATCTATGAGGGTTCCGTCAAAATCAAATAAAACTGTTGTAATCATGTTATCTCTGCAAATATCTGTCCATGAAGTCAAACACTTCAGTCCAGTACCTCTCAAAATTGTCAAACTGCGCCATACAGTGCGATGACCCTTCGGCCGCGTAATACGCCTTCTTCGCGCTGCACGCATCATATAGCTTTTGCATATTGTCAAATGGAACGAATGTATCTTCGGTGCCGTGGATAAAAAGCGTAGGAGTCGATGATTCTGCTACCTGCCTGCATGCATCCGCCTCTTCAAAACTGTATCCGGCAAAAACTCTTGTAAACATGTCGGCTGCTGAAAGCACAGGAAAATATGGAAGGTGCATCAGCGTCCTGGCCTCATATGCAAACTCGTCTCTGACGGAAGTATATGCGCTGTCGGATATTATGCACTTCACATTGGAAGGCAGTTTCTCTCCCGATGTCATCAGCACGCAGCTTGCACCCATAGACACTCCGTACAAAACAATCCGGGGGTCATCGTATTCTTTGTTCAGCCAGTCTATCCACGATAGAATATCCAGTCTGTCATCCCATCCGAAACCGATATAATCTCCCTCAGATTCACCCTGTCCTCTCAGGTCGGGAAGCAGCAGACTGTATCCTCTTGCGTAGAAACCTCCGCAAAGCATTCCTGCCACCTTGCCGTTGTCTGTATATCCGTGAACAGCTATTACGAACACGTCCCTGCTCTGGGGAATCATCCACGAGTGGAGCTTCAGCCCGTCATGTGACACTATCTCCCTCTCCTCATATTCCACCTCGACCGTATCAAGTTCATCCGTATTATCTTCCGTTATATCCATTCTGTTCTGTTCTGCTTCAAAAAGAATGTCCTTGCTGCTGCCTGCAGATATGACGGTGTAGTATACTGCATATCCTGCTCCAAGAGACAGTATCATAAGCACACAAAGAACAGCTGCTGTTATCTTTACTGCTTTTCTCATGGTAATTATTATACCATCTTTTCCTTTACATACATATCCCCCATTAAGTATACTTTCATGCGGGAGGTAAATACATGAATCAGAAATATGCCCTTCACGGGCTGTCTCTTCTTACATGCCTTATATGGTCCACAGCCTTTCCAGTTACAAGGATGATCGGGGATAATCTCTCATCTGAAACTGTAGCTCTGACAAGATGCATAAGTGCCCTTTTAGTCCTGATTGCAGTATGGCTCTGTCAGAAAAAAAGAAACCTGCCGTCGGGCAGGGATATCCCGTTCTTTCTTGTTACGGGAGCATGCGGATTTGCGGTTTATCTAATTTTGTTCACACTTGGAATGCGGACTGTAACATCGGCAGAATCAAGCGTTATCATCGCTCTTACTCCTGTGATTGTTGCCGCTCTTTCCACTATTTTTCTTGGCGAAAAAATCGGGCCCCGGGGCTGGGCAGCAACTGCAGGCGCCTTTACAGGCGTAGCGGTTCTCATGCTCTGGGAAAACGGTGCAGATATACAGCCCGGTATGGTTTTCACCCTTGGAGCAAGCATGCTGTTTGCAGTATACAATCTGGTATGCAGAAAACTTTCATCAAAAGGATATTCATCCATTGATACTGTAACCTTTTCAATGGCGGCAGCTGTCTTTCTGCTTTTATGGCAGCTTCCGGAAACTTTCTCGGAGTTATCTTCAGCTTCTTTGCTGCCGGTTATTCTTGCAGTATATCTTGGTGTATTTCCCAGTGCCGCAGCATATGCACTCTGGGCAAAAGCTCTGTCAATCGCAGAAAAAACCAGTGAGGTCACCAACTATATGTTTGTCACCCCTCTCTTTGCCACTGTTCTTGGCACTGTTATGCTGAATGAATTTCCGGATGCAGGGACATATATCGGAGGCATCATCATTGTTTCCATGGTGGTTCTTTTCAATCTGTCGCAGAAGAAATGACTTGCACACCAATGATTCTTTTGATATATTATATAGGTCGACAAAGTCGTGGAGGATTGACCGAGTGGCTAAGGAGCTCGCCTGGAAAGCGAGTAAGGTGTAACAGCCCCGCGGGTTCGAGTCCCGTGTCCTCCGCCATAACGAAGAGACCTGAACAAGGTCTCTTTTTCATTGAAATTTCAAGGAAATCAAGCAATTGCAATGCTTTGCGGGTTTCCCTTTTTATATAGATTCACGTCGTACAGACGCATACAAAGGTATACAAAGGAACTTTAAAATGGGAATCGGTTGGGAGAAGCCCGTTTTTGGGTGGATTCAGAAACTGCAAATTCACATTTTTTGTTGCCCGCGGGACTCGAAAATCAGGTATTTTCTATACCAGGGGGGAAGTCTGCCCTTTTGCAGGTGATGCATAATTGTTTGCGTTTACGGGGTCAGTGCCGGAATGTATAATGAAGCTGAAGTAAGTTTGAATTTGAAAAGGCGGTGAATGGAAATGAAACAATCTGTTATCTCAATCGTATTGTTAGTAATAATAATTGGGGTGATAGTGTACTTCATTATGAAATCACGCAAGTATAAAACAGAGAAAGAAAAGAATGCTATAGATAAAGGTCTTGTTGCATATCTGTTTACAAACAGCTTTCTCGTTAGCTGGTTAGTGTACAGAAAGAATAAGAATAACGACCATTTGTAATATGAGCTGTTGCTGTCACTTTAGAATAGAACCTGGAAGTTATATATACGGTATAAAGTCATGTTCATTAAAGATGTTTTCATAGATTGGAATAAAGTCGAACAAGGAAGTTACCTTAGAGAGATTGAAGCAATTCACAATGTTAGTAAGATTTCCTTTAATAAACAAGTTACGTTCTTTGTTGGCGAGAATGGCAGCGGAAAATCGACATTGCTGGAGGCGATGGCCATTGCAGAAGGATTTAATCCGGAGGGTGGCACAAAGAACTATTCTTTCTCAACCTATGACTCACACTCTAAGCTGTGTGATGCAATTCGCCTGTCCAGACAAATACGAGCGAAATGGGGTTATTTTCTTAGAGCTGAAAGCTTTTATAATGTAGCAACTACAGAGGATGAATATTCGAAAGGCCCTGGCGGCGTTCCTATGCACTATCATGAGCAGTCTCACGGTGAGAGCTTCCTCGCAATGGTTCAAAATAACTTTAATGGAAACGGACTGTATTTCTTAGACGAGCCTGAAGCTGCACTATCACCACAGAGACAGCTTACATTGTTGTTTGAAATTGACCGTTGCAGAAAACAAGGCGCACAGTTTTTTATTGTAACTCATTCGCCTATCATACTTGGTCTTCCGGATTCTGAGATACTAACCTTTGATAAAGGTGTGATACATCCGTGCCAGTATGAGGATACCGACAGTTACCAAATCACATCGATGTTCTTGAATAATCGCGAGCAAATTCTAAATCATCTGCTAGATGAATAAAGCGAAAATTATCGTTTAATCTATCAACTACATATGAACCCCAAGGCAGCTTCGGCTGTCTTTTTTCATATCCGAATTCGCACATTTGCTGCATTCATTCCCACATATTAAACTGAAGCAGACAATACAGAAAAGAATAGGAATATGGGATCACGCAATGAAGGCGGCCTGGAGAGAACCTCGAGGGGGCTAGTAACCCGTGAAGCAGTTTGCCGGCTGCTGCCTGATGTATTCCTGATTCCCGGGGCGTTGAAGACAAAATGGGATTCCTGGCATAGAAATGCGCTTTTTGTACTTTTTCTGCAAAAAAAGCGTTTCTATGTTGAATAATTTATTGTGCGATGGTAATCTAATACTATACACATAATTGAAGGAGGATAAGATTATGTTAATACAGTTTTCAGTAAGTAATTATATGTCCCTGAAAGATGAAACAACACTTAGTTTAGTTGCAGGTCAGGGAAAAGAATTAAAGGATAACTTAAGGCAGTATAAAGATGGTAATCTACTTCCTACAATTGCAATTTTTGGAGCAAATGCGGCTGGTAAGAGTAACATTTTTAAGGCTATGACAGCAGCAATTAATATCATCAGAAGTTCTAACGAAAGACAGATTGATCGCCCAATTCCGTTCATAGTTCCATATGCGTTTGATTCAGAATGTAGGATAAATCCATCAACCTTTGATTTTATATTCATTGTCAATGGTGAAAAATATCAATATGGATTCTCTGCAGATCAATATAGGATCTATGATGAGTATTTGTATTTATATAAGACAAAGATACCATCACTTATATTCGAGCGTACCAATACCCGTGAGTATAACTTTACTTCAGCTAATGAAAGTAAATTAAAAAAATACATTGAAAAAACATCCGATAATAAACTGTTTTTATCTACAGCAACAAACTGGAATAGTGACTTGACTAGAAATGCATATATTTGGTTTGCAAATTGTGTTGATACCTACAATGATTCAAATTTCAAATTAAATCCAGGTACGCTGGAAGTCTTCGATAATGGCGGAGAGGCACTAGAAGATTTTGTTACTTCGTTGTTAAAAACTGCAGATATTAACATTAGTGGTTATAATATAGAGTCAGAAATCGTTGATGCACCGAATATTCTGATTGGCGATTTACCTTCAGGTGTTCAAATAAATGCTCCTCAGAAGATGAAACATTTTATGTTAAGCACTAATCATATAATTAATAATGGTCAGGAAATTGCTGAGTTTACATTGCCTTTGGAAGCAGAATCAGAAGGAACTCAAAGAATATTTGCTTTTGGACCAATTATCAAGGATGCCCTTGAGCGTGGTAGAACACTTGTTGTTGATGAAATAGATAATAGCTTGCATCCTCTTTTCTTGGAGTATTTAATCAGTCTTTTTAACAACAAAGAATCAAATCCGAATAACGCGCAGTTAATATTCAACACTCATTCGGTTGAGGTACTGTCTCTGGACTTATTCAGACGAGATCAAATATATTTTGTTGAAAAGAATAACGATGACGGAGTAACAGAACTGTATGCATTAGATGAGTTTTCTCCAAGAAAAACCGAGAATATAAGAAAAGGATATTTACAAGGGAGATATGGCGCTGTTCCTAATATTGGTTGGGAGGATCTCAAATGGTAAAATCCAAGGAAAAGCAAAGAGGAAAAGTTAGAAAACAACGAGCAAAGTTTGTTGTTATTGGTGCCGAAGGAAAAAACAAAACCGAGAGAAACTATTTCCATGACTTTTTCAAGACAAACAAGGAGTATAAAGTAAAGTTCTCTTCTTCAGGAGATACTGATCCTGAAGGAATCGTGAATGATACAATAAAGTACATAGAAAAAGAGGAAATCAATCTTAATGATGGAGATGTAGCATTCTGTTTTGTTGATACTGATACAGATATCACTAAGCAGCCTCAAATTGACAATGCATTAAAGCTTGCAAGCGATAACGGGATTGAATGAATATTCCTGCGTTAGGAAACCGGTGTTCCAGTTAAAGAGAAACCATACGTTT
>JAEDDI010000017.1 GCA_016293805.1 Bacillota bacterium
GTTGTCATCCATTACGATGTACTTGTCCTTGGGGGATCTTCCTGTATAGATTCCTGTCATAACATTTACTGCATCAAGTTCAGTTTTCTGTCCGGCTTCAAATCCTTCTAGCCCTGCCTTTGTCTCCTCTTCATAAAGCATCTCATATGAAGGATTGTGAACGATTTCTGTAACACCGGTAATACCGTATTTTGTTAAATCAATTGTCATATTCTTTCCCCTCTACTAATTATATTTATCCGTAAATTGTAATCGTCTTTTTCCATGGTACAGCCTTTTTGACTGCTTCGTCAATGGGTTTTATCCAAATTAAAAATCTAATGATGAAAAAATTACTTGACGCCGCATACAGCGATTGCTGCTCTGTCATGACCGGCAAAATCCTTTACTATTTCTATCATTGGGAACGCATTGCTTTCTTCAAGAAGAGATTTAACCGCATCTCCCTGATCATATCCGATTTCCATAACAAGTACACCTTTCTTCTCCAGTCTGGAAGGTGCCTCTGATACTATTCTCCTGTAAAAATCAAGTCCGTCCGCTCCTCCGTCCAGAGCAATCAGCGGCTCATGGTCTTTAACTTCTCTCTGAAGACCCGGTATGACATCTGTACGTATGTACGGAGGATTAGAGATTATCATATCGAACTTTGCACGTTTTCTTAGCGCTCCAAACAGATCTCCGACATGGAAATCCATCATCTTCTCAACTCCCGCTTTACGGCTGTTTTCTCTTGCAACTCCCACAGCCTGAGCGGAAATATCTGTACACACAACTTTCTTAACATTTGTGCACAGCTTTGCCATTGCAACTCCAATAGCTCCGCTTCCGCAGCACAGATCGAGAATCTCCCAGTTTTTCCTCCCTGGAATGCTTTCGTATATATGCGTACTGTCAGCTTGTACCTTCTTCTTTGAAAGTACGCTCTCAACGATAAGTTTTGCATTCTGAACTACGACTTCTGTATCCTGTCTCGGTATGAGAACATTCTCATTTACACTGATATCTATCCCCATAAAGTTCTGAACACCAAGAATATACTGGAGCGGTTCTCCCCTGCCTCTCCTTTCCGCCAAATCAAGATATGCGTCACAGTGAAATTCATCTATTTCATTTGTCCAGTACATGAATATATCTTTTCTCGACATTCCCAGAGCGAATTCAAGAAGAGCTCTTGCATCGTGCTGATAGTCAGGCACTCCTGCTTCTCTGAGCTGGTTTTCCGCCATTGCCGCAACTTCTCTAACTGTCAGACTCATCTTCTGCACCTGCCTTTTCATAGAATTCTTCCATTGTCATGAGAAACCTGCCATCTGTGTCTGCTATGCCCTCATAACACTGAGCCTCAATATCCATCACAGCTTTGATTGATGCTATTGCAACTTCAAGTTGCCTGGTATCAGGCTCTCTGGTTGTGAGTTTCTGAAGACAGATTCCCGGAAGGGAGATTATCTTAACAAACCAGTTATCTGTTTTGCCTGCCCATCTGAGCACTTCGTATGATATTCCCGCAATTAAAGGTATGAGAAGTACTCTCGATGCAATTCTGACTGCAAGGCCCGGCCAGCCGAGAAACGAAAAGCATATGAGTGAAATAACGAGTACAAATACAAGAAAGCTGGTTCCGCACCTTGGATGAAGCGTATAGAACCCCTGGCAGTTTTCCGGTGTGAGTTCCAGTCCATTTTCATAGCAGTGGATGCATTTATGCTCCGCACCGTGATATTCGAATGTCGTTCTTATGTCCTTCATTCTGGCAATCAGTGCTACATAAAGAATGAATATAGCTATTCGGAAAAGACCTTCAGCCAGATTGAGCACTATTTCATTGTCTGTAATCCTGCCAAGTAGGTTTACAACAGCTGTAGGTCCAATTACAAATACTCCGATGGAGAACACAAGTGCCAGAATTACCGAGAAAGCTATCAGTATATTCCATACAGCTCTCTCACCAAAATGATTTTCAAGCCATGTCTCTGTTCTGCTTTTTTCAGCCACAGACATATCTCCGCATTTTTCCTCGTATTTTTCGAGGACATCCGCAGAAGCCATAAGGGTTTTTGTTCCCTGTATAAGCGAGTCCAGAAACACGACCACTCCTCTGATTACAGGAATTTTAAACCATCTGCTTCTCTTCGGAAGTTCTGTTGTCTTTATATATATATCGTCACTTGGAAGTCTTACTGCAACTGCCTGCTTCTGCGCACCCTTCATCATAATGCCTTCCATGACAGCCTGCCCTCCCATTTTTGTCGGGCTTGCATCTTTTATAAATATCTTGCTTAAATCCATCTTTTCCCCTTATAACTCTATCAGTTTTTTGCGTATCATCTGAATGAAATCCCTGTTTGATTTTGTATGTGCCATATACTCTATTACTGTTTCTGTAACCTCCTGCACTCCTGTGTTTGCAAGGGCCCTTCTCATCTGCCAGACTGCTTCAAGCTCATCCTGATTAAGAAGCAGATCTTCCCTTCTGGTTCCCGACTTGTTGAGATTGATTGCCGGGAAGATTCTCTTTTCGGAAAGTTTTCTGTCAAGATGCAGTTCCATATTTCCTGTTCCCTTAAACTCTTCATATATCATGTCATCCATCCTGCTTCCCGTTTCAACAAGAGCAGTGGCAAGAATGGTAATACTTCCGCCCTCTTCCATTTTCCTGGCAGCACCGAAGAACTTCTTGGGCCTATGAAGAGCTCCCGGATCAAGTCCTCCTGACAGAGTTCTTCCCGAAGCAGGAACAACCATATTGTATGCTCTTGCAAGTCTTGTAATGCTGTCAAGAAGAATCACAACATCTTTCCTGTGCTCAACAAGCCTCTGCGCTCTTGCAAGAACCATTTCGGCAACTTTGACATGATGCGCAGGCAGTTCATCAAATGTCGAATAGATTACTTCCCCTCTGTCTCCCAGCGACCTCTTCATATCTGTGACTTCCTCTGGTCTTTCGTCCACAAGAAGAACTATCATCTCCGTCTCAGGATATCTTGTAGCTATGGCAGAAGCAACCTTTTTGAGTAGAACAGTCTTTCCCGCTTTAGGAGGTGCAACTATAAGTCCTCTCTGTCCTCTGCCTATAGGAGCAACAAGGTCTATAAGGCGTAGTGAAAGTTCACTCTGACCCGATTCAAGTGACATTCTCTCATATGGAAATATCGGTGTGAGTGCATCGAAATCCGGTCTTCTGATTGCAACGCCGGGCTCATCGTCATTTACAGTCACAACGTAAAGAAGGGCTCCGAATTTTTCACTGTCGCGCGGAGGTCTGGCAATACCTCTGATTTTGTCCCCTGTTTTAAGATTAAACCGTCTGACCTGGGCAGGTGCTACATATATATCCCTGTCACTTGTCAGGAAGTTGTGAAACCTAAGAAATCCGAATCCGCCGCTTCCGGGCTGGTCTGCAATTTCAAGTATCCCCTCAACTTCAAATCTTCCGTCTTCCTTATCAGGGACCACATTCCTTGTCTTTGCTTTGTTCTCGTTCACCTGATTCCCAGTGTTTTCTGCAGGCGCTTTATCTTCCTGTGCAGCCGCAACCACTGATATCACTTCAATGAGATCAGCTTTTTTCATGCCGGCACAGCCTGCAATATCAAGTGATTTTGCGATGGCACGAAGGTCGGCAACCTTCTTGTCCTTTAAATCATCTATCTGCATTCTTTGCATCCTTTCATCTATATATTATATTATCTTGCTTTGTCCGGGAAAATATCGATCTGAAAAAAGACAGGCACTGCCTGTTAGACTCTATTCCATCAGTTATTATATCATCATTTATCCCCACTTGAAAGATATTCCGCTTTCCTTACAGTAAAACTCCTTTCAACGGTCACAAACCCATGTGTATCTGCTTTTTTTTGCGCAGCATTTTTGTTCTCATTTTATCTCTGCTTAGTTATCTTCTGAACGGGTTTACATATTCGTTTTTTATCATACCCGTGAAAGGTTTGAGAAATCTCTGCCAAAAACCGCATTCTCTGTTTGCAGCAGTTCCAATTTGCTGTAACATCCAGTTTAGTGAGGTGATTAAGTATGAAGAAGCGTTCCGATATTTTAGCTTTTATCCGTTTTTATCTGAATCTTACAATCGAAAAAAGCGCAGAACTTCTCAATACCAGTAAATCCTCGTACTATAACTACGAGAACGGCAGACAGAAAGTACCTGCTGAAATCATTGAGGCCTTTGCAGATATGATTCATGTTTCATCAGAGGAACTTCTTTCTGACAACTGTTATCTCATCCTTTTGAACGACAGCATTGAGCAGATTTCCGCAGGAGCAGAATTCTATATTAAAATCTTCACAGATCCGTCTTGCAGCAGTACCTATAACGTTATGAAACTGAAAGTAAGTGCAGAAAACAAGAACCGCAAATGCGGTTCTAGATTAATACAGTTAAAAGTCTTATGATGAGAGGAATTGTTGCCATAGAAAACAGCGTACTCAGGAAAAGTATCCCGCTTGCCAGATTTTTGTCCTGATGCTCCTGTTCTGCAAGCATAGCAACAGTAGCGGCAACCGGAAAACACCCTCCCAGAACTATTATCTGGCGTATAAGTGCCGATACCGGAAGAAAATATACGCAGGCGAATGTCAGAACCGGAACAAGAATCAGCTTGTTTATTGTTCCTTCTATTACTACTCTGTCCCTTATAATTTCGCGAATGTTTTTTTCCGCCAGCGATGACCCTATGAATATCATCGCCATCGGCGTAGCAACATTTCCTATGTATGTCAGATACGTATCGACCGGCGTTCCCTCAAACTCTATCCCCGAAAGATATATTCCAAACCCTATAAACAGTGCAAGTATATTCGGGTTCAGAATTACTTTTATGAAGGCTTTAACTACAGCAGCAGCTGTAAGTCTTTCTCTGTCATCGTTGTTCCTTCTGAGAAGAACAAGTCCGTAAGTAAAAAAGTATACATTCATTGCCGCATTATGGGCAATCATCATAAGAAAGCCTGCCTGCCCGAAGAAAATCTGGGAAACAGGAAAGCCCATGAACCCGTTGTTCGGGCTTACCATCGCCATCTCTGCAACGTTGCTGTTTTCCTTCGGAAACTTTCTGAGTTTTGCGTACCCCAGAGAATACAGCGAATATACTGCAAATGCGGCAATGCTCAGAATGAAAGTGATTATAAAATCTCTGAGCATCGATGCTGCCATGTCAAGAGTTCCTATGTTGTGCACTATAACGCAGGGATACGCGAAATATACTATGAACCAGTTCAGCCCGTGATTCATCGCATCATCAATCAGGTGACATTTTCTGAAAAAATACCCTGTAAAAACAATTGCAAATAAAACAAAGAATTGTCCGTACATCAATAACTCCTATGCAAAATACAGATTGTTGGTTGCATATTCAGGGTCGCATGTAATATCTATTCCAAGGGACTTTACTGTCTGTTCATCGCTGTCAGAAAGTATAGCTGTGCAGTGTGCCTTGCATCCCTTAAGTTCCTTGAGATATTCAGCCGCCTTCTTTGCAACGGAATTTCTTGTTGCAGAAACTACAAGTGCATTGAGAATTTCATCTGCCGACAATCTTGCCTTCTCCTGTCCGAGAACATCTGTCTTTAGTTTCTGAATACTTTCAAGAACTTCCGGCTCAATCAGAAGAACGCTGTCATCCATTCCTGCAAGTGCTTTTATTCCATTTAATATAGCAGCTCCTGCAGCCCCCATTCTTCTGGATGACCTTCCGGTTATAAAACTTCCGTCCGGAAGCTGGATTGCAACAACTACAACGTTCATATATTTATCGCAAGAATCCTGTTTTTTCTGAGCATATTCCCTTGCAGGAACTATTACTTCTCTGTCCTCAACCTTAAGACCCATTTCATCCATAAGAAGTTTGGACCTCTTGAGGGATTCCTCGTCGATACTGCCCTTCTTGTAGTCACACTGCGCAATCATGTATCTGCGGATAATCTCCTGCCTTGATGCTTCGCAGCACACTTCGTCATCTGTGATGGCAAATCCTGCACGGTTAACACCCATATCTGTCGGTGATTTATACTCCGACTCCTCTCCGGTTATCTTCTCTATAATTCTCTTTATTACAGGAAAAACATCAAGATCTCTGTTGTAGTTAACTGCCTTTTCTCCGTACGCCTCAAGATGGAACGAATCAATCATATTAACATCCTTGAGATCTGCTGTTGCAGCCTCATATGCAACATTGACCGGATGCTTAAGCGGAATACTCCATATCGGGAATGTCTCAAACTTGGCGTATCTTACCTTAGTGTTTCTCTTGTTTTCGTGGTAAAGCTGTGAAAGACATGTCGCAAGCTTGCCCGAACCGCCGCCCGGTCCTGTCACAACCACAAGAGGTTTACTGACCTCGATATACGGATTTGCTCCATATCCTTCATCACTTACTATGGTGTCGACATCAGTGGGGTATCCTTTTGTAAAGTAATGTTTGTATGTGCGTATTCCTCTTCTTTCGAGTTTTTTGATGAATTTGTTTACAGATGGGTTGTCCTGATAACGTGTTACAACAACGCTGTTGATTGTAAGTTCATATTTTCTGAACATGTCGATAAGCCTCAGAACTTCAAGATCATATGTTATTCCAAAATCCTGTCTGGTCTTGCTTGTTGTAATATCCCCTGCATAGATGCATATTATTATCTCTGCCTGGTCCTTCATTCGATGCAGAAGTTTAATTTTGGCGTTTTCGTCAAATCCCGGAAGAACCCTTGCCGCATGCTTGTCATGAACAAGTTTGCCGCCGAATTCAAGATAAAGTCTTTCAGCCTCTCCTGTATTTATTCTTTCACGAATGTACTTTGTCTGCTCTTCAAGATATTTCTCTGCACTGAACCCTGTTTTCTGTAAACTTTCCATATATTCCGCCTTTCTATAAAATGAATGATGCACCGAAACATGCAAATGTAGTAACGATTAATGCTCCAACAAGAATCCATACTACCACTTTTGTAATTTTTTTATTCATTTCTCCCCTCTTTTCAAAACCCTTATGGACAGAAGATTTCTCCCCTCCGAAAGTCCGACAAGCTTCATGTCGTAATCAATGCTCAGATAACCGCCATCCTCAAGGGACACCTTGCTAATTATTCTGTTTGTCTCAATACCGAATTCTATTGCTCCGTACGGAGTCCCGTAATACCCTTCGTACGGTCTGCCTTCCTCAAAATCCATCCGGACATTCATCATGCTGTCTCTGCCAAAACGGATCATGCTGACTTTTTCTCCTGCAATCCTCAGAGTTGTTGTACAGCCCTCAAATCCCGACAGTTCGCTCTCTTCGTATACAAGAAAAAGAGAGCCTCCTTTTTCGTACATCTTCCCCTCGGTAACAAATTCTACAGTTTCCTCTTCACTCGTACCCGGAAACCTGATTCCATCTACTCTCAAGACAACGTTTTCCATCACATTATTGCCTCTAGTATCGCTTCGAGCTGCTTCCTGCCGAAATGATATTTTTTCTCACAGAACTGGCATGTGAGCTCCGCCTGCCCGTCATCTTCTATTATCTCTTTAAGGTCGTGTACTCCAATTGCCATCAGAGCTTTCTCTATTCGCTCTTCGCTGCAGTCACATTTCCATTTAATCTCTCTTGTCTCCAGCTTGCACAGCTGATATTCCTCCGGCATCTTACCGAAAATCTCCTCCGCAAGAGCATCGGAAAGACCTGTTTCTGTCATTCCCGCATTAGCTTCAGTCACCTTTTCAATGACCGATGTGAGTGGGGGAAGGTCTCCCAGCATTGCCTCGAGAGCATCTATAGAAGCCTCTTCACATCCGGGAAGCATCTGAATGAACATTCCTCCTGCCGCGGCAACGCTTCCATCCACATTCACCTTGACTCCAAGAGCTATTGAAGTGTTCTGCTGCTCTGAAATATAGTAGTAGGCTGTAAGATCATCGGCAATCTCGCCTGTAACAAAATCGATGGAGCCCGTATACGGTTCCTTGAGTCCTATGTCTTTGATTACAGTAAGCTGTCCTATTCCAAGGCTTCCGCCCACATCGAGCTTGCCGTACTCTGTAAGAGGAAGATCCACATCCGGGTTTGAAATATATCCCTTGACATTCCCGTTTGCATATGCTGTTGCAAGAATCTGCCCTGCAGGCCCGTCACCCTTGAAAGAAACCGTAAGCCTGTCTGTTTCATTCTTAAGTCCGATACCCATAAGACCTGCACCTATAAGGACTCTTCCAAGTCCTGCAGTTGCAAGAGGAGTTGTCCTGTGAATTTTCCTTGCCTCCTCTGCAACATCTGTGGCAATCGCAAGATATACTCTGTACGATCCGCTCTTGTCTATACCTGTATATACTTTTCCCATTTCGTACCTCTATTTAAATATTCAACACCAAATTATATCATATATCTGCCGCAATTTCACTTTCTTTATGAACAATCCCGGCGTAAAACCGGGATTGTTTCATATATTCTTCACTATATTATTCGCCCATTTGCCTGACCTTGCTCTGCATGTAAGTATGACCGCCTTTACAAGCTGTTCTGTACATATGAGAGCTACTACAATATATACCGGAAGTTCCCAGACAAGTGCTCCCAGAAATCCCAGCGGCACTCCTATGAGCCATACGGTGCCGACTTCCGATACTGCCGCAAACACTGTATCACCGCCGCCTCTGAGTACTCCTGTAACCATTGTTCCGTTGTACAGATTGACACACATTATTATTCCATATACAATCAGAATTCTGACAGCATACATTCTGCCCTCGTCTGTAAAATCAAACAGTCCTGTCAGAGGACGTGCACATAGTATAAGCAGCAGTCCTGCCACAAGACCAACTGCAAATGCAAGCCTTGTGAATTTCTTCGCCTCAAGCTTAACCTCATCGACCCTGTCCTCTCCAAGCTTCGCGCCAAGAAGTATCAGCGCGGCATCTCCAAGGCTGAATCCGGCGAGTACAAACATATTCTCTATAGTATGACTGGCCTGTGCAGCCGCATATGCTGTCACACTGATATGCCCTATTGCGGACATGTACATTGTCTGACCAAGTCCCCACAGAAACTCATTGGCCGTTGTAGGGAGTGACTTTCTGACAATTGCCAGTGATAGGCTTCTGTCCCCGCGAACAAACTCAGAGAACCTTCCTGATATTATATTCTTTTTCCCGAAAACAACGAAAAGTATAAGTGACATCTCAATCAGCCTTGCTAAAACTGTAGCAAGTGCCGCCCCTTCTGTTTCAAGGCGCGGAAGACCCAGTTTTCCGAATATGAGAATATAGTTGAGACAGGTGTTTGCAATAAGGGCTGTCACAGATATTGCAAGTGGCAGCTTCGGCTGCTGAGTTGCCCTCAGTGCCACAACAAACGGCTGTGTCACAGACAGCAAAATAAAACACGGCGACCCTATCCTCATATACTGGGCTCCAAGCTCAATTACTCTCTCATCCTCGGAGAATACCTTCATAATCTGCTCCGGAAAAAGGTTCGTTACAGTAAAAAAGACAAACCCCAATGCAAGGCTTACCTTCAGCACAAATCCTACAACCTTCCTGATATTCTCGAGAGAACCCGCACCCCAGAACTGTGCGTTAAACGCCGCAGCTCCTCCGTTGAAGCCAAACAGCAGCATCCAGTGGAGGAAAAACACCTGAATTCCGGCACCTACTGCAGCAAGTTCAACTTCTCCAAGCGAACCCACCATCAGATTATCTATAAGTGAAAGTGAACTCCCAATAAGCGACTGCAGAGCAATCGGCATGGCAATGCTTATAACGTTTCTGTAAAAAACTCTGTTATCTATACGCTTCATCAATCCTCCAGCATTACTATTCTAAGACCTGCCTCTTCAAGTATTTCAACGGCCAGCTCATCCGGATATCCTTCTTTGACAACTATACGTGTAATGCCTGCATTTATTATCATCTTGGCACAGACAACACATGGCTGATGCGTAACATAGATTGTACTTCCCTCTATACTCACCCCTAGTGTTGCCGCCTGTATTATTGCATTCTGTTCAGCATGAACAGCCCTGCAGAGTTCGTGACGCTGTCCGGAAGGAACTCCAAGCTGCTGTCTCATGCAGCCTCCCTTTTCCTCGCAGTGTTCAACTCTTCTTGGCGCCCCGTTATATCCTGTTGCAACTATATGTTTATCCTTAACTATAACCGCTCCCACGCTTCTTCTGAGGCATGTTGAACGTCTGGCAGTAAGTTCTGCCATCTCCATGAAATAATGATCCCAGCTAGGTCTTTCCATAATACTATCCTTTCCTGTCTAATAATACACTTTTGCGAGATACAGTCCCTGAGGAGGAGCTGTAGGTCCCGCCTTGGTTCTGTCTCTTCCCTCAATTATCTCCTTTATATATTCCGGGGCTATTCTTCCTCTTCCTGCTTCAGCAAGAGTTCCCGCAATAATTCTTACCATGTTGTAGAGAAAACCGTCACCTTCGATGTGAATCTCAATATCATCACCTGCGACAATCACATCAAGTCCAAAGACTGTTCTGACTGTAGATTCCCTCTCCTGTCCTCCTGCAGCCTGAAAGCATGCAAAATCATGTGTTCCTATTATGTACTGTGCCGCATTCCTCATCGCATCCGTATCCAGTTTCTCGCTTATGCGCCAGCATCTGTCTCTGCCGAACACATCGGATTCTCTGCTGTTTCTGATTCTGTATATGTATTTCTTGCCTCTGCAGCTGAATCTGGCATGAAATCCATCCGCTGCCTCAACAGCAGACACAATGCGGATATCTCCGTCTCTGCTGCTGTTTCTTCCTCCGCTCAGAAGGTTGTTGGCAGCAGGAGGGATATTCTCTGCAGGTATTGAAAAATCACCTCTAAGCGTAGCCTTCTGGTCAAGAGCATGAACACCGGCATCAGTTCTGCTTGTTCCTTCAATTGTTATTTCCTGTGCACACAGTATAGAAAGAACTCTTTCGAGTTCTCCCTGACATGTCCTTGTCCCCGGCTGCCTCTGCCATCCGTGGAAATGGGTCCCGTCATATTCTATTGTAAGAAGAATATTTCGCTTCATCTCTATTTCCTTGGCAGAACTATCTGCCTGTAATCCTTAGACTCTCTGTAAAGCACGAACTTCCTGCCTATTGCCTGGACAAATTCAGCTCCCAGTTTTTCTGCCACTTCATTGGCTGTTTCCTTTGGGTCAAGCAGGCAGCTTTCCTGAATCTTAATCTTTACCAGTTCCCTGTGCTCAAGACATGTGTCTATCTCGTTCAATATATTGTCTGTCAGGTCATTCTTGCCTATATACACCAGAGGATCCAGCTGATGTGCAAGACTCCTGAGATAGCTTCTCTGTTTACTTGTTATCATTTGTTTCTTGTATGATGTTTATAGATGCGAAAACACCATATTTCCTTTCTTTTTATATCGTGGTTTAATACATTCAGATACTGTGGACTTTTAATTTGTTCTTGTAGCTTTGACTACTCAATAGGAGTGTATTGCCGCTACTTTTTTATGTTACCTTACTTTCTTTATCTATTTGCTTTTCAACAAAAAGAACTGTAGAAATTTCAACAACAAGAACAATGCATATGATAAGTTTAGTAGATAAACTCCAATCTAAAAAATTTGTTACATAACCTACAACAATTATGAATAAAGTAGGTCCACTTATGCTGATTCTGGTTACTAGTGTATTTGCTTTTATACGATGATAATCACTTTCTTCTTTAACCAATACTTTCTCCATCATTACCATAATAAAAGCTGCTAAGAAAAAGACAAATCCTCCTCCAATTGCCATGCGCATAGGAATGCATTTATCATTTATAATCAGTAAAACAACAATTAAAATAATAGGGTTAATTATAGCTAGTATACAAAGCTGCTTTTCTTTATTTGTCATATTTAGCTCCTGTTTCTATACAATCGGTTCTTTTCATATTACCATCCGGCAGGCCATATTACAAGAATATATATGACTGCAGATGCCGATATATAAGGGCCCAGCGGCTGATAATCTTTCATGCTGATTTTCTTCCATAATATGAGCAGTGAAAAAGCCATCGCGCTGAGAATCGATGCCCCTATTATACATATGACTGTGCCATGAAATCCCAGAACAAATCCCAGCGATGCCATCAGTTTTACATCTCCTGTGCCCAGGGTGTCCTTCTTTGAAACAAATCTTCCTGCAGCTGCAGCCGCAAGCATCACAAGTCCGCCTGCAAGAGCTCCGTAAAGCATATCTAAAGGACTTTCATGGTAATTGATAAAACCAATGGAGCACAGCGCCGCCATAACGCACAGCTGGTCGGGAACTATCATGTACTTTGCATCCGCTATGGATATGAGGATCAGAAACCAAATAAGGAGTATGGCTGCGGCAGCGTACATGGGATCAGATGCCCCCAGATAAACACCGCATGCAACAAGAAGACATGAGAATATAACTTTCCACGGAGTCGAGTTAATTCTCTGCCTCATAAGCAGATCCTCCTTCGGAACCTCTCCATAGTCACACAGCCAGGATGCCGGCAGTCTGTTAAATACATAAACCGCTCCGTTTCCCAGCAGTACTCCAAGTACTGTAAATGCTCCAATCCATATAATCTTAAACATTGACTGATGTATACCCCCCTTAAGATACCTTCCATTATACATGCAGCCGTGCTCACATTCAACGAAATTCCATATATTTACAAAAGGCTGCCATTCGGCAGCCCTTGATAAGCTCTTATTCTACCTGAAGTATTCAACAGCTGATGCAAACATCTTCATATCGAATTCACCGGGAACATTCTTGTAAAGGCCTTTTCCGATTCTTTCGGAATGTCCCATTTTTCCGAGCACTCTGCCGTCAGGTGAGCAGATTCCTTCAACAGCCCACGCTGAACCGTTTGGATTGAACTGAATATCATCTGTTGCATTTCCTTCAAGGTCAACGTACTGCGTGATAATCTGTCCCTTCGCTGCAAGATCTGCAATAAGCTCTTCGCCGGCAAGGAACTTTCCTTCCCCATGCGAAATAGGTACAGTGTATATCTCTCCCGGCTTTGTATTCATAAGCCAAGGTGAATTATTTGATGCAATTCTTGTTCTTACAAGTTTTGACTGATGTCTTCCTATATTGTTGAATGTAAGGGTAGGACATGTCTCGTCTGTATCAATAATTCTGCCGTAAGGAACAAGACCAAGTTTTATAAGAGCCTGAAATCCGTTGCAGATTCCTGCCATCAAGCCGTCTCTTTCTTCAAGAAGCTCTGTTACAGCCTCCTTTACCTCGGCATTTCTGAAAAATGCTGTAATGAATTTTCCGGAACCATCAGGTTCATCTCCTCCCGAGAAACCTCCCGGTATAAATATCATCTGGCTGTTCTTCACCTTATCCGCAAATATCTCAACAGACCTTGCAATATGTCCTGCAGTCAGGTTGTTTACCACAAATATTTCAGTCTCTGCTCCTGCTCCTTCGAAGGCTTTTGCAGTTTCATACTCGCAGTTTGTTCCCGGGAATACCGGAATCAGAACCTTAGGTCTGGCTGTCTTTACAGATGCGCCAAATTCCCTGTCTGCCGCATATGATATATTCTCAATCTTTTTTCCTTCAGAAGGTATATTGCATGCATATACTGATTCAAGCTTGTCCTCATAGATTTTTTCAAGCTCTTCCATGTCAACAGTCTCATCACCTCTTGAAAGAACATAATCTTCTGTTGTATATCCAAGGAGAACGGCATCCTCTATTTCTTTTTCTGCTTCTACAACAAATGCTCCATAATTATATCCAAAGATATCTCCCATAAGTGAATCGCTGCTGAATGCGAAACCTATGCGGTTTCCGATTGCCATCTTGAGCACTGCTTCTGCAACGCCTCCAAATCCCGGAGTATATGCGGCATATATATTGCCGTTTCTCATTTCTTCAGTAAGTCTGCCGAAATGATCCGCAAGTTTCTTTCCATCAGGGAGTCCGTTTTCATTAAGTTCAGGAAGCATAAGATATACCGGATGACCTGCGCCCTTGAATTCCGGTGATACTATATTATCGATCTCATCTGTTGTTACCGCAAATGAAATAAGTGTAGGCGGTACATGAATATTCTCAAAGGTTCCGCTCATCGAGTCCTTTCCGCCGATTGAACCGATTTCCATATCAAGCTGGGCCTCAAGAGCTCCAAGAAGTGACGCAAACGGTACTCCCCATTTTTCAGGATCTTTTCCCAGTTTTTCAAAGTATTCCTGGAATGAAAGATATACGTCTTTAAATTCTGCGCCTGAAGCTATCATCTTGGACACCGATTCAACTACTGCAAGATATGCTCCATGATACGGGCTTTTTTCTGCAATATACGGATTGTACCCATATGCCATAAGGCTTACTGTCCCTGTATCCTTCTTCTCTACCGAGATTTTGTTCACCATTGCCTGTATAGGCGTTCTCTGGTATTTTCCGCCAAACGGCATTAGAACTGTCCCGGCTCCGATTGTCGAGTCAAATCTTTCTGAAAGTCCTCTCTGCGAGCATACATTTAAATCTCCTGCAAGTTCTCTCATGTTGTCTGTAAAATCACTTCCATATTCCTTTGAATAATCCTCAGGCTTTGACACTGCTACATCAACATGCTTTTCAGCTCCGTTTGAATCAAGAAACTCTCTTGAAATATCCACTATTTTTCTGCCGTTCCAGTTGAGAACAAGTCTCGGTTCTTCTGTAACCTCTGCGACTATTGTCGATTCGAGATTCTCTTCTTCGGCAAGTCTTCTGAATTCTTCTGCATCATCAGAAGCAACAACAACTGCCATTCTTTCCTGTGATTCCGAGATTGCAAGTTCAGTTCCGTCAAGTCCGTCATACTTTTTCGGAACCTTGTTAAGATCTATGTTAAGTCCGTCTGCAAGTTCACCTATGGCAACTGAAACTCCGCCTGCCCCAAAATCGTTACATCTCTTAATCAGTTTCGAAGCTTTAGGGTTCCTGAACAGTCGCTGAAGTTTTCTTTCTTCAGGTGCATTACCCTTCTGAACTTCAGCCCCACATGTTTCAAGCGATTCCACACTGTGAGATTTCGATGAACCTGTTGCTCCGCCGCATCCGTCTCTTCCTGTTTTTCCTCCAAGAAGTATCACTTTGTCTGTAGGAGCAGGGACTTCTCTTCTAACATTTTCAGCAGGAGCAGCAGCTATTACCGCACCCACCTCCATTCTTTTTGCGACATATCCCGGATGATAAATTTCTTCTACCTGCCCTGTTGCAAGCCCTATCTGGTTTCCATATGATGAATACCCCTGGGCAGCAGTTGTGACAAGTGTCCTCTGAGGAAGCTTGCCCGGTATTGTTTCGCTGACCGGAACAAGCGGATCTCCTGCTCCTGTCACGCGCATAGCCGAGTACACATAGCTTCTTCCTGAAAGCGGATCCCTGATTGCTCCTCCGATACATGTTGCAGCTCCTCCGAAAGGTTCGATTTCTGTAGGATGATTGTGGGTCTCGTTCTTGAAAAGAAGAAGCCAGTCTTCCATCTTTCCGTCGATTTCAACCTTGATCTTTACTGTACATGCGTTGATTTCCTCCGATTCATCCAGCTTGTCTAGTTTCCCCTCTTTCTTGAGGTACTTGACTGCAATTGTTCCAAGATCCATAAGGTTTACAGGTTTTGTCCTGTTAACTGCTTCTCTTGTGCTGATGTATCTGTCATATGCCTTCTGAAGCATTTCATCTTCAAACTGCACATTGTCTATGATTGTATTAAATGTTGTATGCCTGCAGTGATCCGACCAGTATGTGTCGATCATTTTAATCTCTGTTATTGTAGGATTTCTGTCTTCACTTCTGAAGTACTCCTGGCAGAATTTAATGTCCCCAAAATCCATGGCAAGTCCTCTTGCCGCTATAAACGCGGCAAGCTGCTCATCATCAAATCCGATAAAACCTTCTACCGTTTCAACTTCTTCAGGTATTTCATACTCTACGCTAAGCGTCTGAGGAATATCCATCGATGCTTCTCTTGCCTCAACCGCATTGATGACATACTTTTTGATTTCAGCAAGCTCCTCTTCAGTCACATCACCGTAAAGAGCATATACCTTTGCAGTTTTAACAAGAGGTCTTTCACCCTTTGATATAATCTGAATACATTCAGCTGCAGAAGATGCTCTCTGGTCAAACTGGCCCGGAAGATATTCCACAGCAAAACATATATCGCTTTCAGGAAGTTCAGTTGTTACTGTATCAAGCTGAGGCTCTGAGAAAACAGTTTTAACTGAATAGTTAAAAAGTTCCTCAGTCATGTTTTCAACATCGTATCTGTTGAAAAGTCTTACCTTCTCTACGCTCCCGATCTGAAGAAGTTCTCTGATATCGTTTTTAAGCCCTCTCGCCTCATTATCAAGACCTTCTTTTTTTTCAACAAAAATTCTAAAAACCATATTATCTCCTTCCTGCCTTGAGAGCTCTCTGCCCTATATCATTTCTGTAGTATGCATTTCCAAAGGAAACATTTGTCTTAACGTTTTCATAAGCATCTTCGATTGCCTCTTCAAGAGTACCGGATACAGCTGTAACTCCAAGAACTCTTCCACCGCTTGTAAGAAGTTTTTCCCCTTCAAGTTTTGCCCCTGCAACGAAAACCTCAGTATTATCCGAAAGCTGTCCTATTGTGATTTCATATCCCTTCTCATACGAAACAGGATATCCTTCAGATGCCATTACTACGCAGCATGCATTTTTGTCCATAAATTTAACTTCTGTTTCAGCGAGTTTTTCATCTGTTACCGCCATCATGACAGTAAGAAGATCGCTTTCGAGAAGAGGAAGCACAACCTGTGTTTCCGGATCACCGAATCTGCAGTTGTACTCTATTACTTTAGGACCGTCATCTGTGAGCATCAGACCAAAGTAGAGACATCCCTTGAAAGTTCTTCCTTCTTTATTCATAGCCTCCATAGTAGGAATGAATATTTTCTCCATGCATTCCTTCGCAGTCGCTTCATCATAGTATGGATTAGGGGCCACAGTTCCCATGCCTCCGGTATTAAGCCCGGTATCACCCTCACCTGCACGCTTGTGGTCCATTGATGAAATCATCGGAACGACTGTTTTTCCGTCAGTGAATGAAAGTACCGACACTTCCGGACCCTCAAGAAATTCTTCTATAACAATATGTTCTCCTGATGCACCGAATTTTCTGTCCTGCATCATCGATATTACCGCTTCTTCTGCTTCCTGTCTTGTCTGTGCGATTATAACGCCTTTGCCCAGTGCAAGTCCATCAGCTTTAATAACAGTCGGAACCGGAGCTTTTGCTATATACTCAAGAGCCTTTTCCATATCGTCAAATGTCTCATATGCAGCTGTAGGAATCCCGTATTTTTTCATAAGATCCTTTGAGAATACCTTGCTTCCCTCTATTACAGCTGCTTTAGCATCAGGTCCAAAGCAGGGAATTCCCTTTGCGTTAAGCGCATCTACACATCCAAGAACAAGAGGATCGTCCGGTGCAACAACAGCATAGTCTATTCCGTTTTCTGCTGCAAAAGCTGTGATTCCATCGATATCCTTTGCACCGATATCTACACATGTCGCATCGGCTGCAATTCCACCGTTTCCCGGCAGTGCATATATTTCAGTCACCTGCGGATTCTCTTTTATCTTCTTTATTATCGCGTGTTCACGTCCGCCGCCGCCAACTACTAATATTTTCATTTCGTGTTCTCCTTAATGATGGAATAATCTGATTCCGTTAAATACCATTACCATGCCGTATCTGTCTGCCGCACTTATAACTTCATCATCTCTGATTGATCCTCCAGGTTCAGCAACATACTCAACTCCGCTCTTCTTTGCTCTTTCGATGCTGTCGCTGAACGGGAAGAATGCGTCTGAAGCAACACATACACCGGAAAGTGTATCAAGGTATTCCCTCTTCTGCTCTTCTGTGAAAGGCTCAGGTTTTTCTGTGAAATACTTCTGCCATATTCCCTCTGCGCATACATCCTCTTCTGTCTTGTTGATGAATCCGTCGATTACATTATCTCTGACTGCTCTTGGAGTATCTTCTCTGAAAGGAAGGCCGAGTACTCTGTCGCTCTGACGAAGATTCCATGTATCAGCCTTGTCCCCTGCAAGTCTAGTGCAGTGGATTCTTGACTGTTGTCCTGCCCCTACGCCGATTGCCTGCCCGTCTGCAGCAAAGCATACTGAATTGGACTGGGTATACTTGAGCGTTATAAGGCCGACAAGAAGATTGTTCTTTGCGTCTTCCGAAAGAACCTTGTTTTCAGTCACTATGTTTTCAAGTACGGAATAGTCCAGCTTGACTTCGTTTCTTCCCTGCTCGAAAGTTATTCCAAAGACCTGCTTAGTCTCAGCCTTCTCAGGAACATATTCTGGATCGATCGCTATAATATTGTAACCGCCTTTTTTCTTGCTTCTGAGAATCTCAAGTGCATCTTCTGTATATCCCGGTGCTATTATACCGTCTGATACTTCTCTTTGAATAATCTTCGCAGTCACTGTATCACACACATCTGAAAGAGCGATGAAATCACCGAATGAACACAGTCTGTCTGTTCCTCTTGCTCTTGCATAGGCGCATGCAATTGGCGAATCATCAAGACCTTCAATATCATCCACAAAGGCTGCCTTCTTGAGCTTTTCCGGCAGCACCCTGCCAAGTGCTGCTCCTGCAGGGCTTACATGCTTAAACGATGCAGCCGCAGCCATTCCTGTAGCGTCCTTGAGCTCCTTTACAAGCTGCCATGAATTGAATGCATCAAGGAAATTTATATACCCCGGTCTGCCGTTTAATATCTCAATAGGAAGATCGCTTCCGTCATTCATATATATCCTGGCCGGTTTCTGGTTAGGATTACATCCGTATTTTAGTTCAAATTCCTTCATTCTCATTCCTCCCTAAATATTCAGTTCAGCTTCAACTGCTCTTCTGTAGTAACGGTCAAGTACAGGTTTAACCTCTGTTTCAAGATATTCTTCAACCTGTGAAACACTTCTGCCCACATACTCTGCAGGATTAAGCTGATCAAGAATTTCCTCCTTGCTGAGAAGAATTCTATCGTCTTTAGCAAGTCTGTCAATGAGGTCATTGGAACCTCCTTCCAGCTTGACCTTTGCGGCTGCAGCATGCGAATGGACTCTGATTACTTCGTGAAGTTCCTGCCTGTTTCCCCCGCGCTTTACAGATTCCATCATGATGTTTTCTGTCGCCATAAACGGAAGTTTTTCCATTACCCTTCTTGTTACAACCTTATCATTCACAACAAGGCCTGATGTTATGTTTATGTATATGTTCAGAATTGCATCGACACCGAGAAATGCCTCTGATACTGATATTCTCTTGTTCGCACTGTCATCAAGAGTTCTTTCGAACCACTGTGTTCCGGCAGTCAGTGCAGGATTCAGCGAATCTGTAATCACGTATCTTGCAAGCGCTGAAATTCTTTCACTTCTCATCGGATTTCTCTTATATGGCATTGCTGATGAACCTATCTGGTTCTTTTCGAACGGTTCCTCCATCTCTTCAAATGACTGGAGAATTCTCATATCATTTGAAAACTTGTATGCACTCTGTGCAAACCCCGAAAGAACTGAAAGAAAATATGCATCTGTCTTTCTTGAATATGTCTGTCCGGAAACAGGAACGCATTTTTCAAATCCCATCTCATCTGCTATTAGCTGTTCCAGTTTCTTTATCTTCTCTTCATCTCCTTCGAAGAGTTCCATGAAGCTTGCCTGGGTTCCGGTTGTTCCCTTCTGACCAAGAAGCTTGAGGTTATCCATCTGGAACTGAAGATTGTTCATATCCATAATTAGCTCATTAATCCATAATGTCGCTCTCTTGCCTACTGTTGTCAGCTGTGCAGGCTGAAGGTGAGTATATGCAAGTGCCGGAAGATCCTTGTACTGCCTTGCAAATTCAGCAAGATTTTTTACAACCTGAGCAGCTTTGTCCATGATAATTTTCGATGCTTCGCGCATTATGATAACATCGGTATTGTCTCCAACATAGCAGCTGGTTGCCCCAAGATGAATTATAGGAGCAGCTTTTGGACACTGCTGACCATATGCATATACATGACTCATTACATCATGCCTTACCACTTTTTCTCTTTCAACTGCAACATCGTAATTGATGTCATCTTTATATTTTTCAAGTTCGCTAATCTGCTCGTCAGTTATGTTAAGCCCCATTTCTTTTTCAGCCCTTGCAAGAGCAATCCACAGTCTTCTCCATGTTCTGAACTTGAAGTTCTCAGAAAAAACATGCTGCATCTCACTGCTGGCATAACGCGTTGAAAACGGGGATAAATATCCGTCTCTGTCTGCCATTATCTATACCTCCTGTATATTCTTGTTAATAAGGCGTTCTTCCGCTTCGCCTGTTGCAAGATCAATATATCTCACATAAAGCGATATTCTGTTGTCCTTATCCAGATTGTTCCATATTTCTTCAGTAAACTCGTCAATATCGGACGGAATACGGGTTCTTTCAGGTTCCCCCTGAAAAGTCGGAAGAGGATTTCCGTCTGTTACATATGTATGGATGAAATGTCCCGTTCCGGCAAGTGAAGGATATGAGAAAGTGTATCTTGAACATGCCGAACCTTCTCTGTCAGCACTTTTTAATATGCTCATCTCATATGTGAAGTCCCCGCCTTCAAATGAAACAACTCCGCTGATTCTTGGGGTCAGATTCGGAGCATCCGGTTCAAACTCTCTTGAAAGAAGAGCTTCAGACATTGTTTTTCCGGATCTGAGCCCGTCATATATTGTATCGGTCTGATCACCGTTTGTAACGATAAGTCTGTTGTCTATGCTCCTTACAGCAGCATAGATTATAAGGGAGGGGTCCTCAACCTTTGATGCATCAAAAGGTTCTGTGAATACTTCTCCGTCTCTGATTGTGAATATTCTGTTTCTGCTGTTTGCGCTTCTTCCCATAATGAAATATGCTGTAACGGCACTTTTTCCGTTATCACTCTTGCCGATTACAATACCGCGTCCAACATAGGGATTGCCCTTGATCAGTTCGCCCATATTTCTTGTCATATATACATCCATGGATTTCCTCCTTATTTCCCAGTTATCTGTGCACATATTTTCTCTGCTGCCTCAGGAAGTATTATCCACTCCGCATTCTCCATAACTCTCTTCTGAAGAATTTCGGGAGTATCACCTTCTTCAACCTCGACAGCCTTCTGGAGAATTATCTCTCCTCCGTCAGGAATCTCATTCACGAAATGAACTGTCGCACCAGTCACCTTCACGCCCTTTTTTAGAACTGCCTCGTGAACTTTAAGACCGTAAAAACCCTTTCCGCAGAAAGAAGGAATCAGTGAGGGGTGCACGTTGATGATTCTCTTGTCAAAATGCTTTGTAAAGTCTTCACTTAATATGCTCATAAATCCGGCAAGTACAATCAAATCAATGCTGTTCTCCTCAAGGATTGCGGACAGTCTTCTCTCGAACTCTTCCTGACTTCCTCCGCACATGGCTTTCTTTGTCAGAACTTCCACTCTGATTCCCGCATTCTCTGCTCTTGTTACAGCATATGCCTTTGAATTGTTTGATACAACAAGACGGATTGTGCCGCTTCTTATTATTCCATTCTTCTCAGCATCGATAAGTGCCTGCAGATTTGTTCCTCCACCTGAAACCAGCACTGCAATGTTTGCCTTTTTTCCAGCCATTATCTGTCTCCTCAGATTATCTCAATCTTGTCTTCTGATTCTGCGATTTCTCCAATCACATATGCGTCACAGCCCTCATTCTTAAGAATCTCAATTGCTCTGTCAGCTGTTTTGGCCGATGCGATAACAACCATTCCCACACCCATGTTATATGTATTGAACATGTCTCTTTCGGAAATGTTTCCTGTTTCCTGGAGAAGTTTAAAAATTGCAGGGGTTTTAACTGCATCCTTATTAATCTTTGCACCCATGCCGTCAGGAATGGATCTTGGAACATTCTCATAAAAACCGCCTCCTGTAATGTGACTGATTCCGTGAATGTCAGCTCCCTCGATTGCCGCAAGAACCGGTTTAACATAAATTCTTGTAGGTTCAAGAAGCGCATCCCCAAGTGTTGTTCCAAGCTCGTCGTAATATCTGTTAAGGTCACAGTTTTCGATGTCAAACACCTTCCGTACAAGAGAATACCCGTTTGAATGGATACCTGTAGAAGGGAGCGCAATTACAACATCTCCCGCCTTCATTGTACTGTTATCTATAACCTTTGATTTATCCACAATTCCTACAGTGAAACCAGCCAGATCGTAGTCATCTTCTGCCATTGTTCCCGGATGCTCTGCTGTTTCTCCTCCGATAAGGGCGCATCCTGACTGAACACAGCCTTCCGCAACCCCCGATACAAGTGTTGCAACTTTTTCAGGATCGTTCTTTCCTATCGCTATATAGTCAAGAAAGAATAACGGCTTTGCCCCTATGCATATGATATCATTTACACACATTGCAACACAGTCAATGCCAACCGTGTCATGTCTGTTCATTATCTGTGCAATTCTCTGCTTTGTTCCAACTCCGTCAGTTCCCGATACCAGTACAGGTTCTGTCATTCCTGTAAGATCAGGGGCAAAAGAGCCTCCAAACCCTCCAAGGTCAGAAACAACTCCGGGAATTATTGTTCTCTGAACGTGTTTTTTCATTAGTTTTACGCCTTCGTAGCCGGCTTCAATATTAACACCGGCTGCCGCATATGCTTCTGATCTAGAATTTTTGCTCATTTTTATTCCTTTCCACTCCAGCAGTATGTGCAAAGTTTGCACGGTTCAATTCCTATAGCTTCTATAACTCCTTCAAGAGACTGGAATTCAAGAGATGCCAGGTGCAGCTGTTCGCAGATCACCTCTCTCATCTTCTTGCCTCTTTCTGTATTAGGTTTAAGATATTCATCGATGTGCTTCTCACCTTCTTCGCCTTCAAGTTCAAAGATAACTCTTCTTGCGATGAGCTCCATATCGCTTGTTGCTCTTGAGAAGTTAAGGTACTTGCATCCGTACATAATCGGAGGGCATGCTGATCTCATATGAACAGCCTTAGCTCCGTTGTCATAAAGAAACTCAACGGTCTCTCTCATCTGTGTTCCCCTTACAATTGAATCATCTACGAACAGAAGATTCTTGTCCCTGATAAGTTCGGGAACAGGTATCTGCTTCATCTTGGCTACTTTGTTACGTTCAGACTGTACTGTAGGCATGAAACTTCTTGACCATGTCGGTGTATACTTGATGAAGGCTCTTGCAAACGGAAGCTTGCTTTCATTTGAATATCCTATGGCATGAGGTGTGCCTGAATCAGGAACTCCTCCAACATAATCCACTCCCTCGTTGTTACCCTGCTCATCGTCGAATCTTGCCATGATTGCACCGTTTCTGTATCTCATGAGTTCAACATTTACGCCTTCGTAACTGGATGTGGGATATCCGTAATACGACCATAAAAATGAGCATATCCTCATCTCATCGCCCGGCTCTGCAAGCTGTGTACAGCCTTCGCATGTCACTTCAACTATTTCCCCAGGTCCCAGTTCAAGCTCTGTTTCATATCCCAGCTTCTGATGTGCATAGCTTTCAAATGAAACACTGTATCCGTCATCTCTCCTGCCTATAACTATTGGGAGTCTGCCGAGTCTGTCTCTTGCCGCTATAATTGCACCATCCTCCTTGAGAATAAGGATGGATGCAGTTCCTTCAATCTCTTTCTGCGCAAACTGTATTCCTTCTGTAAACGAACTCTTCTGATTGATTAAGGCTGCAGCAAGTTCTGTCGAATTTACCATTCCACCTGTCATCGCATCGAAATGACCGCCACTGAATGACAGATATTTTTCAATGAGTTCATCATAGTTCCTTATAACTCCTATAATGCATATTGCATATGTTCCAAGTTTAGAACGTATCAGAAGTGGCTGAGGATCATAATCGGATATAATACCTATTGCAGATGTTCCCTTCATCTCATGCTCTATATCTGCAAACTTCGTTCTGAACGGGGAATTCTCTATATTATGAATTTCCCTCTGAAGACCTATTTCCTTATCATATGCGGCTATTCCGCCTCTCCTTGTTCCCAGATGTGAATGGTAGTCGGTACCGTAATATACATCTGCAATTGCCTCATTTCTGCTTGCAACACCAAAAAATCCACCCATACACTAACCTCCTATCTGTTGAACTGTGCAGCAATCTTAGCATCCTTCTCAAGGACCTTATCTGCATCAGCCTTTCTCTTTGCATCCAGCTTCGCTGCTATTTCCTCATCAGTAACAGCAAGAATCTGAGCTGAAAGTAAAGCAGCATTGACAGCTCCGTTTATGCCTACAGTTGCTACAGGTATGCCCGGTGGCATCTGTACGGTTGATAAGAGAGCATCAATGCCGTCAAGGTTTGATGATTTGCATGGTATTCCGATTACCGGAAGTGTGGTATTTGCTGCAATTGCGCCTGCCAGGTGTGCTGCCATTCCGGCTGCTCCTATAAGTACGCCAAAACCAGCTGCCCTTGCACCTGCTGCGAATTCCTTTGCTTCAACCGGAGTTCTGTGTGCCGAGAACACATGAACTTCGTATGGTATCTCCAGACTGTTCAGAGTGTCAATAGCTTTCTGCACTACAGGCAGATCGCTGTCGCTGCCCATTACAATTCCTATTTTTTTCACTGCGCTACCTCCTCGAAAATGTAAATAAAAAAGGGTACACTTATCTTGTACAAAAGAAAGTGTGCCCAGACGGTCGACTGATAAAACTTCTTTGCTCCTCCGTGGTTCTCCACTTAATTCCGTCAGTTACAAAGAATACATATATAGTTAAATTTAACACATACAGTCTTCCTGCGTCAAGAAATCTTTAACCTTTACTGCTGTGTTTTTATTCGAATCTCAAAGGTGTCGTTCTCATGTATTTCTCCCGATTTAACCACCTTCGCAAACAGGGTTCCATACTTGATCTGACATGCAATTCCATCTTCTGCAACAGGGCAGTCATCAACACACGGTCTTATTTCATCTGTTATCTCCAGGACAGCATCTCCTATCACAAGTCTGTCTCCTGTTCTGAGTCCTGCAACTCTGCATCCTTCAGTGACAATATTGGATTTTATTCTTCCTGCACATACCCCGAATCTGTCAGGATTCTTCTCAATTGCATTAAGCAGTCTCCTGTCTATTATAGATACCTGCCTGTCACCTCCTCTTGCAAATCTGTCACCTTCAATTCCCTTGTTTTCAGTCAGCTGAAGCTTATCAGCTCCGATTCCCTTTTTTCCTTTATCCTTGTATATATACAGTTTATTTATCTTCATTTTCATCCTCATCTGTCTCAATCTTCTCTACCCTTATCGGTCCGGAAGACTTGTACTTCTCCATTATAAAAAACATGTCTATCTTCTCACTGAGAAGATTCATGATTATTATTGCAGCATAGATACCCTCTGTAATAAACGGAACAAGAAGCCTGATCATCATTGTTATGATTCCTATTCCCACACCGTAAACCACCATCGCCCTTCTCTTCGTCGGCGATGTAACAGGGTCGTTTGCCATAAACCATGCCCCCATCATTATTCCTCCGCTGCATACTGTGCTTATAGGATCAACCGATGCTATAAACGAAATAGCTGCACAGGTGATGATTATGGAAGCTGGCACTATAAAACTTATAACCCTTCTCCACATCAGAAATACGCCGCCAAGTATAATTGCAATTGCACTGACGCATCCAAAAGCTCCCGGAGTGTAGCCGAGAAACAGTTCCCAGTTTGTCGGCAGTGCTCCCTGCGCTCCGTTCATGACATCAAGCCAGTCAGGTACCATGGCTGCTCCGGCAGGAATATCCGGGCTTCCGATATGTGGTGCCGGCCACATTTTCAGATATCCGGAAAGACATATGTATACGAACAGAACTGCTGTACATGCAGGATTAATTATGTTTCTGCCTTCTCCGACAGGCCCCTTTACTATTATTACAGCTATAAGACATGCAATGCCTGCTACCCAAAGAGGAACATTAGACGGCATGTTCAAAGCTATAATCATACCTGTCACAATACATGTAAAATCATCTGTCTTCGGCTGTCTTTTCATCAGAGTGTTAAGAACTGTCTCCAGAATAAGACACAGCACCACACATATTGCTGTTACAAGAAGACATCTCGCGCCAAACACTTTTGTCCCTACTATAAGCGTCGGCATCAGCGCAAGCACCACTGTCAGCATCATCTTTGATATGCCCCATGGCGAAAGAACATGAGGTCCTCTCATCTCAATGAGATTGTTGTTGTATTCCCTGTTCACTCTGCATCACCTCTCATGAGCATCTCAATTGCCTTTGCGCAGGACTTCATAAGAGGTCTCTTGGCAGGACAGATATATGTACAGCTTCCGCACTGAATACACTTGTCTGCTCCAAGTTTGCGCAGCATATCTGTATTGTCTGCATTTACCGCTTTTTCTATGTAAGACGGATAAAGATTCATCGGGCATCCAAGCACACATTCCCTGCAGCTTATACACCGCTTCGGTGACTTCTCCACCGCTGTCTTTCCCTCAAAGGCGATAATTGCATTCATATCCTTCATTACAGGAACTCTGTCGGATGACATGCATCTTCCACTCATTGTTCCATCGTTAATAATCTTGCGCGGAGTCTGAGTGTATCCGCCGCAGAATTCTATTACATCAGCTATGTGTGTACCTATCGGAGCTATAACATTCATCGGACGGGCAATAATATCCCCATCTACAGTTATCCTTCTGGATATATCGGGAATACCCGTTTTGAAGAAGCTGCCTATCTTGGCTGTGCATGTAACATCAAGAAACAGTGCATCTTCAAATTCTTCTGCTGTCCTTCCTGTCATTTCATAGATCAGAACCTTCTTGTTTCTCTGGACATATCTTGATGTAACTTCCTTGATTCCTATTCTGTGATCGGCTCTGTTTGAGGATATCACTTCCTCAAGACGCTCTATGGCCTCCACTCTGTTATTCTCTATGCATATTCTTGCAAACGGAATATCAAGATGCCTGCAGATTACTGATATTCCATCCATAATATCCTGAGTATCCTCCATGACACATCTGTGTGCCGAGGCTACTACAGGCTCATATTCAACCGCATAAATGTATAATTCATTGATTCCTTCCTTCTCAAGAAGTCTGTATGCGGGCTCTTTCCCGTTAAGAATACCGCTTCGCTTAAGCCATGAAAGAAATGTCTTTTTAGTGTCAACTTCGGGTATCTCTATATATTCCGAAAGTTTATCCTTATCATCTGTTTCAATGACTATTCCCTTTCTGCGGTCATTACCTGATATCCTGATTTCAGTAATATCCCTTACAATACCTGAAACGGAAGAATGTACCGGCATGGAATCACGGCCTTCCGCGATTCGCTGTCCTTTGGTGACATATGTTCCCGGTTCGACAATCGGTACACTTTCATCTCCTGCGTACTGGGGAACCAGAATCATGACCTCTTCAGGATAAGGCATTACAACAGACTCCTCATCAGCCAGTTTCCTGGCGGAGTCTACTCTGATTGTATTTAAATGCTTGCTTGTCCTTTGCATGTTCAGATTCCTCCATATCACTTGAATCTAATTTTAACATATTCATTCCGTGAATACTACAAAAGACGAAGAATTTTCATCCTTCGTCCATAGCAAAATCATTTCAGCAATCTAACCGAATTCAGCAGACATATGAGAGCAACTCCAGTATCTGCGAACACTGCAAGCCACATATTTGCAAAGCCCGCAAGTCCGGCGGCCATAACTGCAGCCTTGACAGCAAGCGCAAAAACGACATTTGCCCAGGAAACATTCCTTGTTTTCTTTGCAATTTCAATCGCATCAGGAATAGCCGATACTTCAGAGGTCATAAACACAACATCCGCAGCCTCAATCGCAGCATCCGCTCCGCTTCCCATGGCAGCACCAACATCAGCCCCCGCAAGTACAGGTGCATCATTTATTCCATCGCCGACAAACAGTACTCTGCCGTTTTCGTCCCTGATTCTTTCAAGCTGTGCAAGTTTATCCTCAGGAAGAAGTCTGGAATAGGCCTCATCAATTCCTGTCTGTTTTCTGACAGCTTCTGCAGATTCCGGACCATCTCCGGTAAGCATAAATGTTTTGCCCCCAAGAGCCCGAGTTCTTCTTACAGCCTCTGCCGCATCTTCTTTTACAATGTCTGATATGACAATATATCCTGCAAATCTGCCATCTTGTGCAATGAAAACCTCAGTTGCACCTTCTGTCTTCTCATGTTCTGAAACAGCTATACCGTTTTGTTCCATGAGCTTCTGGTTTCCACATAGAATAGTTCCGTCAGCTGTTTCAGCAATTATTCCGTATCCTGCAGTTTCATTAAGAGAAACAGGCTTTTCAATCTTTATCCCTTTGGAAACGGCTCTCTCTGTTATGCTCTTACCAATTGGATGCGTTGACTGGTATTCTGCACTTGCAGCAAGATAAAGAAGCCTCATTTCATCCATATCTTCCATTACGGGAACGATTTTCTCTGCAGAAAATGCACCTTTTGTCACAGTCCCTGTCTTATCCATTACGACTGCTTTGACTGATGAAAGAGTTTCTATAGATGTTCCTCCCTTGAACAGTATACCCTTCTTTGATGCAGCACCTATTCCGGAGAAGAATGCAAGCGGAACAGACAGAACAAGTGCGCACGGACACGATATTACAAGGAATGTAAGTGCAGTGAAAACAGATGCTGTTCCAGATGCTGCGTGTATCACATCCGGTTCTCCCGAATAACCTGCATCCACAAAGAAATGCCATTCAGGCAAAACAAATGGAAGAACAAATGCTACCACCAGTGCTATTCCAACTACTGCAGGTGTATATATTCTTGCAAATCTGGTGATGAATCTGTCTATATGCGGCTTGTTTGCGGCAGCATTCTCAACTGAGTCGAGAATTCTTGTCACCATAGACTCAGAAAGAGGTTTTGTAACTCTGATCTCCAGCTGGCCGGATGTATTTACACAGCCTGATATTACTTCATCTCCTTCTGATGCAAGAACAGGAACATGCTCCCCTGTAACAGGAGATGTGTCTATTCGGCTTTCACCGCTTACGATTACACCATCAAGAGGAATCCTGTCTCCTGCTCTGACAAGAATAAAATCTCCGGCATTAGCATCTTCTGCAGGTATCACTCTTATATCGTCTCCTTCAACAAGACTGACAGTCTCAGGTCTGAGATCCACCGCCTCCATAATACTTGCCCGGCTTTTATTAACAGCTCTCTCCTCAAAGTATTCTCCTATCCTGTAAAACAGCATAACTCCAACTGCTTCCGGATAATCACCGATTCCAAACGCCCCTAGTGTGGCTATGCTCATCAGAAAATTCTCATCAAAAACCTGTCCTCTTATAATGTTCTTTCCTGCTGAAAGAAGCACGCTTCCTCCAAGCAGAAGATAGGCGATGGCGAGCACTGCTGCTGATGCCGCAAAGCCTGCACCTGTATGCTCAAGTATGATTCCCGCTACTAAAAGCACACCTCCTGTGCATATGGTAATCAGATCTTTATCAAACTCTTTTTTTTCTGCAGCTGCCGAGGTCTTTCCTGCAGTTACTCTGATTCCGTCTTCAATCAGATCAGCCGCCTTCTGTATTTTATCTGTAAGGTCCTCGCTGCTTCCGTATACCTTAAGCTGCTTTGATGCAAATACGAGTGATGCAGAGTCCACCCCTTCAAACGCTGCTACTTTTGCTTCTATCTTTGCTCCGCAGCCTGCACAGCAGAGTCCTTCCAGCGTATATGTTCTGACCTTTTCTGACCTCTTCTGTGTAACAGTTACCCCCTCCTCAACAGAATCAGCTGCTTTCTGTAGCCTTTCAGCAAGGTGTTCCGGGTCCGCAGTTCTCACCTTCAGCTTTCCTGAAGCAAAGGAAAGAGAAGCATATTCTATTCCGTCAAGACTTCTTATTCTGTCTTCCAGCCTTGCCGCGCAGACTGCGCAGTCAAGACCTTCTACAGAAAATATCTCTGTATACCCCTCATCCTTCTTCTGATGCTCTTCATGGTTATGTTCATGACCGCAGAAGCATCCTTCATGATTATGATGTTCATGAACATGGTTATGTTTGTGTTTTTCCATATTATCTATCCCTTCAATGATTAAGCAACTGTTTAATTGTTGCTCCGAAATATGTCTCACCTATCCGGTGAGACCGCATTTAATATCCAGCATTCTGTCAACCGCTTCGTGTATAATCTTTGCCTCCTGTGTATCAGCCAGCCTGTAATATGCTTCCTTGCCTTCTCTCCTTGAGACAATGATTCCATTCTGTTTAAGCACCTTCAGATGGTGTGACACAGCCGGCGAACTCATATCTATTGCCGCCGCAATATTGATTACACATTCCTCACTGTGGCACAGAATCCACAGTATCTTGAGTCTGGTCGAATCGCCTATTAACGAAAACATGTCAGAAGCCTTGCCGAATATCTCCTCGTCAGGCCTTGCTTCCAGAAATTCATGACTAGTACCGTGATTGTGTGGCAGTTCTCTCATATTTCCTCCCAACGATTAAATATCTGTTTAATCGTAATATAATAGTATACCCTGCCGGCACTTATGTCAACAGGGTTTTTTAATTCTATTTTCTCTTATCGATAGAAATATACTCCTTAATCGGTTCAACTGACTTGTATGCCGGTCTCATAAGTTTCTTCCCGATTGTGAGTTCTTCAAGCCTGTGTGCACACCAGCCTGAAAGCCTTGCAACAGCAAACAGTGGTGTTGCTATCTCTGTAGGTATTCCAAGTGCATCATAAACGAATCCGGAATACAGGTCAACATTTGCACACATCGGCTTGTCATTTCCTGTAATTTCCGCTCTCAGCTCCGGAGTCTTTTTTTCTATGAAATCGCACAGAAGGAAACTTTCCATTCTGTCTTTATCAATTGCAAGCATTCTTGCCATCTCCTTGAGAAGTTTGGCTCTTGGATCTGAAAGTGTGTAAATTGCATGCCCCATTCCATAGACAAGTCCGGTATTGTCATTTGCCTTCTTTCTGAGAACTCTTGAAAGATAATCTTCGACCTGTGCAAAGTCCGTTATGTCTGTCACATTTCTTTTAAGATCCTCTATCATCTTGATTACGGCTATATTAGCACCTCCGTGCTTCGGACCCTTGAGAGCTCCAATTGCTGCTGCAATTGTAGAATATGTGTCTGTTCCGGATGAAGATACAAGATGCGTTGTGAACGACGAATTGTTTCCGCCGCCGTGCTCCGCATGAAGTATAAGGCAGAGGTCAAGGATCTTGGCTTCAAGATCGGTATATTCTCCTGTCGGTCTTATAAGTCTTAAGATATTCTCAGCGGTCGAACCGTCTTTGTCAGGATAGTGAAGATGAAGACTCTTGTCGAAGAAGAATGCCTGCTGTGCCTGATATGCATATGCAACCATCGTAGGAAAACATCCCAGAAGATGTATTGACTGCTTAACAACATTCTCTATATCTGTACTGTCCGGATTGTCATCATAGCTGTACATTGTAAGAATGGCTCTCTGCAGCTTGTTCATAATATTTCTTGACGGAGTTGTCAGAATTGTATCAGTTGCAAAATTTGCAGGAAGCTGTCTGTTCTCACCGAGAATAGCATTGAATGTTCCCAGCTGCTTCTCTGTAGGAAGCTCGCCGAAAAGAAGAAGGTATGCAACTTCTTCAAAACCGAAACGGTTTTCCTTCTCGCAGTTGCTTACAAGATCCTCAATATCATATCCCCTGTAGTACAGTTTGCCTTCCTGAGGTATTTTTTCCTTCTCTTCATTGACGGAATACCCTATTACTTCACCTACTTTTGTCAGTCCAACAACTACACCGGTGTTGTTTGCGTTACGAAGTCCCCTTTTAACATTGTATTTCTTATACGTCTCTGCCGGAATCTCTTCTATGTTTTCCAGCTTTTCAGATGCTTCTTTTATAAAAGCGTCTTTTACGTTCAGTTCTAAATCAACCATTTTCATCCTCCCTTCTTCGTTGTACAGTTTCAATTATATCATGTGCCCCATACCCTTTCAATACTGGCGGCTGAAATTGCATTCTTGTATACAATCTCCATCCTTCAAAAAACATAAAAGCCCGGAAAACCGGGCTAATATGGATAAATATAAGAAAAGTCTGGAGATTTTACTGCTGATTGTCAATATGTCTGTCTACAGCCTTTGAAAAAGATTCCTTTAAATCATAAATCGTCTTTCCTTCGTATCCGTGCTCGCCCTGTAAAACAGGTTCTATTATTCTTCCGAAGTACACATTTGTTTTCAGGTCGTAGATGACATTTCCTGCATATCCCTTATACTCTAATCTGTTTGGGCTTACCATTTCTACCTTCTGCATTTTTTTCCTCCCCTATCTTTAATGTACTGAAACCACACCGTACCTGATAAAATCAAGCTGTCTGATAAAATCACTTCTGATCTCTTCCGATCTGCTTTCATTTGCAAAAGTCTTTGCAATCCCCATAGCCAGCAGTGCAGTAAGAGTCTTCCATAAAAGCACGGCATCTTCTTTAGTTTTTACCTTATATCTTCCACTACGCATTTCGCTTTCTATAATACCCTGGCATCTCTCTGTCCTTATCTTCAAAAGCTGCTCCATGTTATCCGAACCGGGAGCGAATGTTCTGAAGATATTCTCACAGACCTGTCTGTGCCTGCTGTTATTGGCATAAAGAATAACCTTGTCATAAATCGAAAGAACGACTGCAAATACATCTCCGTCATGCTCAGCCAGTGCCCTGTTTATTGCCGATTCAATAAACTCCGAGAAATTCTTCATCAGAAACATGAGAAGATCGTCTTTATCATCAAAATATTCATAAAAACTTCCTCTCGGAATCTCTGCAGTCTTTATTATCTTGTTAATGGAAAGCTTGTCATAGGATACCTTCGAAAGCTCCTCATAGGCAGCTTCGACAATCCTTTCCCGCTTATGCTGCGGAAGATTATAAAAGCGTTCACTAGGCATGTTCATCACCCCAAATTAAAAATGACACCCTGTCGTGTTTTATGATATCATTTTAATCCGACACCCTGTCAGTGTCAAGTAAAAAAATAAATTTATCACGTGATTAACATATAAAACACTCAAAAACTTTTCATTTTATAACTAATTTGCGTGGTAAAATTATCCATTTGCCTCTTATCGCATAATAAAAGAGGGGATTTTTCCCCTCTAATAATCATTGCTGCTAAAGAAGTTCCTTCCTCGAAAGATTGATTCTTCCCTGGCTGTCAATTTCAGTCACCTTTACAGTAACTTTGTCTCCGATGTTTAGAACATCTTCAACCTTCTCGATTCTCTCCTTAGCAATCTTCGAAATGTGAAGAAGACCTTCCTTACCTGGAAGAATTTCTACGAATGCACCAAAGTTCATAATTCTTGTAACAGTACCCTCATATATTTCTCCGGCTTCTACTTCCTTGATAAGAAGCTCGATTTCTCTCTTTCCGGCCTCTGCACTTTCAAGATCAGGAGCTGCGATATATACAAGCCCTGTATCATCGATATCAATCTTAACTCCTGTGTCTGCAATAATCTTATTAATAGTCTTTCCGCCCGGTCCTATAATTGTTCTGATCTTGTCAGGATCAACCATCATTGAAATAATTCTAGGGGCATACGGTGAAAGTTCTGCCCTAGGAGCAGGAATAACTTCAAGCATCTTGTTCATAATGAACATTCTGCCTTCCTTTGCCTGTGCAAGAGCCTTCTGAAGGATTTCCTTAGAAAGACCATGAACCTTGATATCCATCTGAATCGCTGTGATACCGTCAGCAGTGCCTGCTACCTTGAAGTCCATATCGCCAAGAAAGTCTTCCATACCCTGAATATCTGAAAGAATCGCCATCTTTGATGAACCGTCCTCTTCAACTCTTTCTATAAGACCCATCGCAATACCTGCAACAGGCTTTTTGATAGGAACGCCGGCATCCATAAGTGAAAGACACGATCCGCATGTTGAACCCATTGAAGTGGATCCGTTTGATGAAAGGACTTCAGACACCACCCTTATAGCGTAAGGGAATTCCTCTTCTGAAGGAAGCACTGGGATAAGCGCTCTTTCTGCAAGTGCACCATGACCGATTTCTCTTCTTCCAGGGCTCTTCATTCTTCCGGCCTCGCCTACTGAGTATGGAGGGAAATTATAGTGATGCATATATCTCTTTGTTGTTTCTTCTGTTATACCGTCAAGAGTCTGCGCTTCACCTATTGCGCCAAGTGTTGTTACTGAAAGAACCTGAGTCTGTCCTCTTGTGAATAGACCTGTTCCGTGAGTTCTCGGAAGCACTCCTGTTTCACACCAGATAGGTCTTATCTCGTCAAGTTTTCTGTTATCAGGTCTGATTCCCTCATCAAGAATAAGGCTCCTTACCTGTTCTTTTGTAATATTGTAAAGAACATTAGCTATATCCTTTTCATTGTCCGGATATGTCTCAGCAAAATATTCCTTCGTTTCAACTTCAACAGCATCCATATTCTCAAGTCTCTCAAGTTTGTCATATGTCTGGATTGCTGTTCTCATCTTTCCTTCAGCATATTCTCTTACAGCCAGATCGATTTCCTCAGGAATCTTGTAAAGGCTTACCTCCATCTTAGGCTTTCCGATTTCTGCTATAATCTCATCGATGAACACGATAATCTTCTTGATTTCCTCATGTGCAAACATGATTGCATCAAGCATTACATCTTCGGGAACTTCCTGTGCTCCTGCCTCTACCATCATAATGGCTTCCTTTGTTCCCGAAACAACAAGATGCATTGTGCTGACTTCTCTCTGAGCAAGAGTAGGATTTACAACAAATTCACCATCAACCATTCCTATAAGTACTGATGCTGTAGGTCCTTCCCATGGAATGTCAGATGTTGCAAGCGCAACCGATGAACCTATCATTGCAACGATTTCAGGTGAGCAGTCAGGATCAACACACATAACTGTAGCTACAACCTGTACATCATTGTAGAATCCTTTAGGGAAAAGCGGTCTTAAAGGTCTGTCCATCAGTCTTGAATTAAGAACTGCCTTCTCGCCCGGTCTTCCTTCTCTCTTGATAAATCCTCCCGGAATCTTTCCGGCAGCATACATCTTTTCTTCGTAATCACAGCTTAGCGGGAAAAAGTCGGCATCCGGTCTTGGCTCCTTGGATGCACACGCTGTAACATTGACAACTGTGTCTCCGTATCTTACCATTACCTGTCCGTTCGCAAGCTCGCAGACTTTTCCGATTTCCATCTGAAGAAGTCTTCCGCCTACTGCTGTTTTAAATGTTCTGTAAGTCTGATTTCTTAATAACTGTTCTGCCATAATTAACAACTACCTCCTGTTAATTCATTCACCTACTTGGCAGGCTTTCATTCTGATTGCTGATATAAAATAAAGCGAGGCTGTTACCCCGCTTATATTTACGATTATTTTCTTAAACCTAAACGTGCAATAAGACTTCTGTATCTTTCGATATCTTTTTCCTTAAGATATGCAAGCAGGTTTCTTCTCTGTCCAACCATCTTTAAAAGTCCCCTTCTTGAGTGATGGTCCTTCTTGTGAACCTTTAAGTGCTCGTTAAGATCATTGATTCTGTAAGTTAATATAGCAATCTGCACTTCAGGTGAGCCTGTATCGTTTTCGCATGTTGCGTATTCAGCCATGATCTGGGCTTTCTGTTCTTTTGTAATCATTTTAATGTTCTCCTCTCTATCTGTTCGCCTTCAGCCGGGTTCCCGTCGGAGTTGTCAAAGAACCAAGCCGAGGTAAGTTAACGATTAATTCTAGCATAAAGCATACACTCTTGTAAAGCAGTATTTAGTCAAGTCCGTGATATTTTCTTGCTTTCATACAATCCCTGTCAATCTGGGCTGTAAGTTCCTCTATTCCGTTAAACTTCTTTTCGTCTCTTGTTTTCTTTATAAACTCTACTGTAATTTCCTTCCCGTACAAATCCCCCGAGAAATCAAATATATGAGTCTCTGCATTTTTCTTGTAATCACCGATAGTCGGCTTAACACCTATATTCGTGATTGACGGATACGTCTTTCCTTCAAATGTGCATGTTGTTATATACACACCATTTGACGGCGTAATCATATTTTCATCAATTACCTGATTTACAGTTGGAAAGCCTATTGTTCTTCCTATCTTGTTTCCAACTACGACACTGCCTGTTATACGGTATCTTTCGCCCATGTACTTTCTGCATCTTTCCACCTGCCCTGTCTCAATCAGTCCGCGTATAAATGTACTTGAAACAATATTGCCGTCAACAATAACAGGTTCAAACATATCCAGTTCAAAATCAAGCTCTCTGCCCATCTCTTTCAGAAGTTCAGGCGTTCCCTCCGCTCTTGATCCGAACCTGTAATTGAAACCGCATATCGCATACTTCATCCTGAAACAGCGGCACAAAAGTTCCTCCACAAAAAGCTCCGGTTTCATATTGCATATATCCCATGTAAATTCAATATTAAACAGATAATCTACATCAAGCTCTTCAATTATTTTTTCCTTCTGCTCTCCGGTTATAATGTTCTGAACGATGTTTCTTCCGGCAATCAGATTTCTTGGATGATTCGAGAAAGTGAATACAGCACTCTTAATGCCCTTCTCCTTTGCCTTGTCTACCGCTCTTCTGATAAGTGCTCTGTGTCCCATGTGAACACCGTCAAAATTACCCAGTGCAACTGCAGTTTCTCGTATATCTTTTATTTCATCTAAAGTGTTGAATACTCTCATTTCTACCTCTGAAATATTTTATCCGGACGATACATCTTCTCTTCTTTATCATAATAGGCTGTACCCAGAAAAACATTTCGTCCGTCTTTTAGTTCATATATATTATACATCTTTCTGTATAATTCTTTAATTGGAAACTCTGAGTTCTTTTTCTCAAATTCAGGCGCTTCAGTAACGCGCACCCGCCTTGGCTCCAGCCATCCGCCGTTTACAAACCATTTAGCACCTGCTGCATTTACCGTTGCTTCTCCGAAGTGTATCAGCGGATAATCTACAGGGTATATAAGTTTCTCTATTTCTTCAATATCTGCATTTCTCAGGGATTCTATATCTGCAGCAGTCTCCAGGGTGAATCTTCCGCTGGCTGTCCTCTCGAGTGACGACATGGCTCCTCCGCATCCGAGCATATCGCCTATGTCTCTGCATATCGACCTTATATATGTACCTTTGGAGCATATGCATCTGAATGACAGCACTCCCTCATCAGGGATGTATCCGGTCAGGTCTATATCCTTAATATATACTTCTCTTGGTCTTATCTCAACTTCCTCTCCAGCTCTTGCATAGTCATAGAGCTTTCTTCCAGCTACTTTAATAGCTGAATATTTCGGAGGTACCTGACTTATATGCCCATTAAATGATGCAACTGCTTCCCTGACCGCTTCCTCTGTAACATGCGAGAAATCTTTATTTTCAAGTGTCTCTCCCCATATATCAAGTGTATCTGTCACAAGTCCCAGCTGCATAGTGCATTCATATGTCTTAAAATCCAGATCAAGATAGTCCATTATTCTTGTTGCAGGGCCGAAACACACTGGAAGCACACCTGTTGCCATCGGGTCCAGTGTTCCTGTATGCCCTGTTCTCCTCTGACCTGTCACTCTTCGCAAAAGACTTACCACATCATGGCTTGTCCAGTCCTGCGGCTTGTATATGTTTATAATTCCGTCTTTAATCATAGTCAGTCCTTATCTATTTCTTCGCCATATCATTATACCTATCATGACACAAATTTACAACGGCTATCAGGCTGAAATCAGTCGGTCATTTTTTGCGGACAGTTCATACATGCTATCCTTTTCTGTTCT
>JAEDDI010000053.1 GCA_016293805.1 Bacillota bacterium
ATTCTTTTGAGACACACAGCCGGCAATGCCGGCTTGTGTCTTTTTTTGTATGTGTACCTTGAACCGGTTAATAACCTTTTTAATGAAGCTGATTGGAACCATGCAGCAATACTTATACATATCAGCATTCTTTCGACTTTAGCTTCCTGCAAGATAATTCTCTGCTCCGCATTCACTTGCCCTGCTTGTATTATATTTTTATATAAAGTAAAATTATATGAGAAAAACTGCAAGACATGCGAGGGTGAGGAATGGATTTTAAAGAGTTCACATACCGATACGGTTTAAGTTTAAATGATAAGCAGACTGAAGCAGTAAAGGCAGTTGACGGGCCTGTACTGCTTCTTGCTGTACCTGGAAGCGGCAAAACCACTGTCCTGGTATCGAGAATTGGATATATGATATACTGCATGAATATTCCTGCGAAAAATATCCTTACAGTCACATACACAAAAGCTGCAGCTTCTGATATGAAGAAAAGATTCATTTCCATATTCGGCAGAGAACATGCAGATGATATCGAATTCAGAACCATAAACGGAATATGCTTCAAAATAATTCAATACTACTGCAGACTGAAAGGTTCCAAGGGCTTCACTCTTGTGGAAAGTGAGGGCGAGACTAACCGCATTATCTCTTCAATATACAGCTCTGTCGAGAAAGAATACCCTGCGGAAAGTGATTTAAAGAGTATCAGGACGGATATTGCATATATTAAGAATATGATGCTCACTGAAGAAGAAATCAAAGCTATGGATGACGACAGAGACTACTGCATATCAAAGATATATTCCGGGTACAGTTCTGTGATGAGAGAAAGAAGGCTCATGGATTACGATGACCAGATGGTTTATACTCTAAGGATTCTCCGAAACCATCCTGAAATACTGAAAGTTTTTCAGAAAACTTTCTCATACATCTGTGTTGATGAGGCGCAGGATACATCAAAGATTCAGCACGTCATAATAGCCATGCTTGCTGCAGGAAAAGACAACCTTTTCATGGTTGGAGATGAAGACCAGAGCATCTACGGGTTTCGAGCCGCATATCCTCAGGCACTTCTTGATTTTGGAGAAAGTCACAGAAACGCAAAAATAATCAGCATGGAGATTAACTACAGGTCTGATGAGAACATAGTGAAAGTAGCAGACAGGTTTATCCGCATAAACAAAAACAGATACGAAAAGAATATGACTTCGGCAAAGCCTGCGATAAAAAACATCAGGTACATAGATGTTGAACGGAGACAAATGCAGTATGATTACCTTCTGAAGGTGGCTGACGGATGCACTGAAGAGACTGCATGTCTTTACAGGAACAATGAAAGTGCAGTCCCAGTTGTTGACCTTCTTGAGCGAAACGGTATTCCATACAGAATAAAAGGGGATGACCTTGCATTTTTCAGGCATAAATCGGTTCGCGACATCCGCAGCATCGCCCGGTTCTCTAAAGATCAGAAAAATGCACACCTTTTTAAGGAGATTTACTATAAGCTTAGGACTTATCTCACAAGTGAAAAAGCAGAAGAAGCATGCAGTAAAGCAGCCAAATACAATGTGGATATTCTTTGTGCTGCCATAAGATACTGCAATCTTTCGCAGAAGACAAAAACAAACTGCGAAAAAATATATGATGCTTTAAAGAAAATCAGCACTGAACGGGCAGTGACTGCATTAGAAAGAATCTGTAATCAGATGGGATATAACAATTATCTTTCGCGCAATAAGCATAAAGACACAAAAATAACAATCCTGAAAAGTCTTGCCGTTCATGAAGATTCAATTACAGGTCTTGCAGGAAGACTCGATGAGCTTGAAGAGATAATACGCAGCAAGAAGAATGATAAAAACTGCAGGTTTATTCTTTCAACCATTCATGCGAGTAAAGGTCTCGAATATGACAGAGTATACCTTATAGATGTGGCTGATGGAATATTCCCGGAACTGCTGCCTGATTCCCCTGATGACAGAGCTTTCGAAGAAGAAAGACGAATATTCTATGTGGGAATGACAAGAGCAAAGAAAGAACTTGATATATTCTGTCTGCCTGAAAAATCAGTATTCATTGAACAGGTCAGAAGCATAGATAAAGATGCGCCTTCAGTAACAGGAAAACAGCCGTCTAAAAAATATGAAGCCGATTTTGATTTTGTTACAGGCCTTATAGTAGAGCATGTGCTGTGGGGAGAAGGTGTAGTGCTTGATGTAACTGACAGCAGGGTAATAATAGAATTTGCAAATGGAGTAAAGACACTTTCCATTAAAACTGTTAAAGCAAACGGTCTTGTGAGGCCTGCAGCATACATCTGACGGGTTTTACTTCATTTTTACCTGTAATATAAAAAACCAGACCGAAACATGCACCGGACTGGTTTTTTTGCGAAACTGATTTTTATCAACTTACACACAGGTTCGCCGCGTTATAATTTACATTTTCATTATATGCGGTCACTTAGAGTATACATCAAGTACTGTTTTTCTGTTTTCGTAAACCATGGTTCAGATTTTTTTCGCCATATAGCTTAACAGGCTGATGGTTTCGTTTCCGGAATGTCTGGCGAAATTCTTCTCACCTGTTTTTGACGAGCCGAGATTCTCCATATAGGATATATCAAATCCGGCATCAGAAAGAACACTTTTTATCCTGCCTGTACTCAGAAGTCCCGGAATGAACTCCGGATGGTCCTCCCTGAATGCGGCAAGAGTCTGGGGAGCTTTGGAGTAATCGACAAGAAGCCCCGCCATATATCCGCCACTGCGTACAAATTCTGCTGCCTTCTCGGCAATGTTATAGTTATATGGCACAATATAATTGACTATTGAGAAATCATCAATATAAAGGTCAATTGAATCCTTCTTAAGCGGCACCGTCCTTATATCTCCCGCAATATATACCACCTTCTGCTTCAGATCCGAAAAATACGTCATGTGCTTTTTTATCTTCTCCATAGAAATATCATTGATGAAAATCACAGTATCTTCAGAGAACATGGATATATTCTTCAGTATGAAACTAAACGAAAGAGGCCCGCAGAGAACATAGCGGACATCTTCTTTTATTCTGTCGATATTCTGATACATGTCTATATGCCCCTTGTCAAGAAGCAGAAGATACGATGCCGAAAAATCCGTCTCACTCGACAGTACAAGATTCTCATTGTCAAAAAGCCTGAAAGGGGACTCATTTTGCGCATCGGGAAGGACAATCATTCCAGACCTTACCGGTGCGGAAAAACCGCAGCGGCAGCTTATCTGCGCATCATATATTCCGTTGTCCCTTATCTCTGCACCTGATATATGAAGTGACTTGCCGCAGTACGGACAGCACATTATGCCAAGCGCTTCAATGGGAACGGTGCTTTCTGCAGCAGCTTCCGCATTTCTGAGCTTCTCCCTGTATCGGTCTATTTCGCTTTCAAGAAGACCTGAAATGCTCTGAAGCTCTGAGATATCATCCTTTATCTTAGCCTCCTTGTCCCTGAATATCCTTATAAGGTGTTTAAGAACTTCCCTGTCCTTGAGATTAGTCGCATTCTCATAGAAGCAGATTTTCTCAATATCACTGAGCTTGAATCTGTAGTTTTTAAGACGCAGAATCTTCTCCATCTGCCTGTCGCAGGTTTCATCAAGAATATACTGATTGTTCTCCCTGCGCGGTGTAATCATCGCGTTATCGATATAATACCGTACTGTGCTTATCTTTACCCCGTGTTTTTTTGCAAACTCTCCGATTTTCATTTACATTTCCTCCACATATATTATATCTTTCATACAATCCGGATTCAATAATCCACTGCGGTTTATGTTTTCGTTAAATTCTGTCAATGCATTCACTGCGCTTGATTAGATATGAGCAAAATCATCTTGCTGTTAAGCCTGATTAATGAAATATCATGTTCTATGTGAAATTATAACTATCCATTGTTTAAGGAGGTATTTTATGAGTTACACTCAGGTACAGCGTAACGGATTATTCGAATTATCCGACGCTGCAAGAACGGAGCTGATGTCATCAAAGTACTACAATGACGACCTGGCTCCATCATCTGTTGCGGAAAGAACATGGACTACTTACACAATCACAATGCTGTGGGTCGGCATGTCAATCTGTATTCCATCACTTTCACTTGCATCAGGACTTATCGGCATGGGCGTTTCACCTTGGCTTTCAATCCTAAACGTAGCTTTAGGTAACCTTATCATCCTTATTCCGATTCAGTTAAACTCAACAATCGGCACTAAGTATGGTATTCCGTTCCCGTTATTTGCAAGACTTACATTCGGTGTAAAGGGAGCTCAGCTTCCTGCTATCCTTAGAGCAATCACTGCCTGCGGATGGTGTTCAGTACAGTCATGGGTAGGCGGCGGCGCTGTTGCTGCTGTTATCGGATGCTTCGCACCTAGATTCCTTGATGCAACTTGGACAATCGGCCTTCCTTCATGGGGCGGAATCCAGACTGTATCATGCGGAACATTCATCGGCTACATCGCATTCATGTTACTTACTGCATGGGTTGCATACAACGGACTTGAAAACATCAAGTGGGTTCAGAACATAGGCGGACCTATCCTTGTAATCGTAATGATTCTTTTACTTATATGGTCAGCTCGTTATGCAGGTACTGCAGGATATTCATTCGGTGATGTTCTCAACTCGGGAAACAACGAAGAACTTATCGCTGCAAACGGCGGAATGGCTTACATCTATCTGACAGGCCTTATGGGCAACATCGCATTCTGGGCTACAATCGCTCTTAACATTCCTGACTTCTCAAGATATGCCAAGAATAACAGGTCACAGTTCTGGGGTCAGATGCTCGGTATGCCTGTTCCAATGGCATTCTGCGCATTCGTAGGGGCATACTTCGCAAAGGCTACTGAACTTGTAGACGGAGTTGCTCAGTTCGACCCGACTTCAGTATTCTACTATATCGACAACAAGATTTTAGTATTCGTTGCCGCTGTCGGTGTAATGATGGCTACAATCACTACCTGCTGTGCTGCTAACGTAGTAGCTCCTGCAAACGGATTCTCCAACATCAACCCTAGAAAGATCAGCTACAGAATGGGAGTTCTTATCACATGTTTCCTTGCATTCTTTGTTCTTCAGGCATGGTGGATTTACGGTTCAGGCTCGGCATACTTTGTATGGATGAACGCATACGGAACAATTCTTGCTCCTATCGCTGCTCTTCTTGTTGCTGACTTCTGGATTGTCAAGAAGCAGAGAATCGACATCAGGGATTTATTCCTTCCTGACGGAAGATATCAGTACTCAGGCGGATTCAACTGGGCTGCTATCATTTCATGGTTTGTAGCATTCATTCTTCCACTTTGCACATACTTCGGAGTATCAGGTGCATTCTGGACATTCATCAACGAAATCAACTATGTATGGTCATTCTTAATCGCATTCGTATTATATATTCTGCTTATGAAAACATCTCTTGCCGGAAAATCATATCTTACAGAAGAAGAATATGCGAAGATTACGCAGATTGAAAGTTAATTTCAGTATGAAAAACAGGGTCCTTTTTCGTAGCTTCCAATAAGACAGTATGAGAACATTACTGACATAGGGTAGCTGCCGTACAGGAGTGCGACAAGAAAAATTGGCGATACTTGGTTTTCAAAACCAGATATCGCCTTTTTCTATCTTTATCAGAATGTTTGAAGCTATTATCGGAGGTACATATGATGCAGGAACTGAACTATATCCGTTACAGTGATTACTATAGTCCCGACATTCGCTTACCGGAAGAAAACAGACCTATTGGTCGGTGGGGCGTATGCACAGAGATTATATCAAGGAGCATAATCCCATCCGCTTTAACGATCTGTGTCTTAGCGGTGAGCTGTGGACGTATCTGGCCGATTTGAACGAGCAGGCACAGAGCCGTCTTGAACTTATCATTGAGCCAATGAAAGCCGCTGAGGGTGTGACAGAAGACATGAAGCAGCACGATCAGATGGCGTGGGTTGGAGCCATGAACAGTATCCGCAACAGAGCCGAGGAAATCATCCTCGGAGAAATGATCTACGATGAGGATGCGATATGAGAATCCTTGAAGAATTTTGGTACGGCAATATTGAGCCAACAGAATACGGTACTTCTTCTAAGGAGTACAAGAAACTGTTGGAGCTAATTTGCAAGAATGAAGAAAAGCTCAAAGCCACCATGACGGATGAGCAGAAAGAACTATTTGAGAAATACGCCGATTGTGTACGAGAGCATCAAATCAATACAGACTGTTTGATCTTTCAGAATGGCTTTAAGCTGGGCGCGCGAATGATGTTAGAGGTCATGGAAGAATAATTGAATATTGCAAGCGGGACTTGTGCTCAAATCGGGCACAAGTCTCTTTCTTTTAGCTTGAAAACAGACATAATATTCTCAAATGCAAAAATAAATTTGCGTTTGCAGATGTAATATTTGTGAAACGAGTAGAAAGTTTCACATTTGTGTGTTATAATAAAGAAAACTGGTCGATTTAGTACAAGGAGGACTTCCATTATGCGTATCAGCTATAACAAGCTCTGGAAGATGCTTATTGATAAAAATATGAAAAAGAGCGATTTGAAAGAAAAGGCTGGCATCAGTTCTGCTTCCCTTGCGAAGCTCGGCAAGGGAGACAATATTACAACGGATGTTCTTCTTCGTATCTGCGAGGCAATGGATTGTCGGATTGAAGATATTCTTGAGACCGTCCGTGACTAACCAACACCGAAAATTTGATTAGGAGGATTCGATATGACTATATTGGGCAAGAAACAGATGTCAGAAGAAGACATCAAATTAAATTATATTACTCCGGTCATCCTCAAGGGTTGGAAAGGTCACATTACCATGGAGACCAAGATCACAGATGGTCGAATCAACATCAGAGGAAATATCGTGGCTCGTAGCAAGCCTAAGTTTGCCGACTATATGCTTTACCTCAACGACGGAAAACCTATTGCCGTTGTTGAAGCCAAAGACAACAACTATTCTGTCTCCCACGGCTTACAGCAGGCGATGACCTATGCTCAGATGATGGACTTGCCGTTTGCATATTCTTCAAACGGCGATGCGTTCTACGAGCACGACTTCTTAACCGGACAGGAACAGCAGATAGCTTTAGATAAATTCCCGACCCAAGACGAACTGGTGGCGAGATATTACGCTGAGCTGAATGGCGGCAAGGGCATTTCCGATACGGAAAAGAAAATTGTCTCACAGCCGTATTATTCTTCTCAGAGTACATATCCTCCACGCTACTATCAGAGAAACGCTGTAAACAGAACTGTTGAAGCCATTGCCAGAGGACAGCAGAGATTGTTGCTTGTCATGGCAACGGGTACAGGCAAAACATACACCGCTTTTCAGATTGTTTACCGTCTGCTCCGTTCTGACCTTAAAAAGAGAATCCTGTATCTGGCTGACAGAAATATTCTTGTTGACCAGAGCATTTTGCAGGACTTCGCACCGCTTGAAAAGACCATTTACAAAGTGGACTTCTCTGACAAGGAATGCCTGAGTAAGATTGCATCCCACGAAGTAAACTTCGCTCTCTATCATCAGATGGTCGGACAGAACGACGAGGAACACTTCAAGCAGATTCCGGCAGAGTACTTTGATCTCATTATCGTGGATGAGTGTCATCGTGGAAGCGCCAAGGAAGATAGCAACTGGCGAAAAGTTCTGGAGTATTTTTCTTCTGCGACTCAAATTGGTATGACCGCAACACCCAAGGAGAGCGAAAAAGTATCGAACATAGACTACTTTGGAGACCCTGTTTACATTTACAGCTTGAAGCAAGGCATCGAAGATGGATTCCTCGCTCCGTTCAAGGTTATCAATATCACGACCAATATCGGTGACGGTTGGAGGCCGTACCAAGGACAGGCCGATATCTTCGGCAATGTGATCGAAGACCGTATCTACAACAACAGGGACTACGACTACAGCATTATTCTACAAGACCGCATAAACGAGGTTGCAAGGGAGATTACTGAGTATCTGAAAAGCACCGACAGGATGCAGAAAACCATCGTGTTCTGTGCTTCCGAAGATCATGCTGAACGCATGAGAATTGCCCTTATCAACCACAACGCTGACATGGTTAAAGAGAATC
>JAEDDI010000018.1 GCA_016293805.1 Bacillota bacterium
AGACAGACAGACAGACAGACAGACAGACAGACAGACAGACAGACAGACAGACAGCGTAAATATCGCTGTTTTTGGCGTGAATAAATTGTTAATGACACCATAATTGGGGAATTAGAATGTACCCCATTTTTGGTGTTTTTTTCGTGTTCAAACCATGAAAGGACATAGATTATTTTGCAAGAAGGAGAGCGTTATGAAAAAGGTCATTATAGCAATTTCACTTTTATTTGCAATGGTGTTTTCTTGTGCAGTATTTGCGTCTGCGGAGACAGATATCAGCAATGCAACAATATACCTTGATGGATACTCATCCAGCTTGAGCTATTCATATACTGGCAGTCAGATTACACCTACAGTATCTGTAAAAACAGGATCTTCTACTATCCCATCAACAAATTATCAAGTTGCTTATATGAATAATATAAATGCGGGTACTGCAACAGTAACGGTTACAGGAACAGGGGATTATTCAGGAACATGCAGTAAAACTTTTACTATCAAACCTGTAAGTATAAGTTATGCCAATGTATCTGCAGCAAATGTTTATTATTCAGGGAAAGCAGAAAAACCTGTTATTACTGCAACGTATAATAATAAGACGCTTGTAGAAGGGGTTGACTATACTGTGGATACTTCGACAAGAACTTCAGTTGGATCAACTTCAGTAAGCGTAAATGGTAAAGGAAATTTTTCAAGCTACAAAACTGTGTCATACGAGATAGTGAAGAAACCTCTTTCTATGTGCACTATTACTGTTTCAGATCAGGTTTATACAGGGAATGCACTGAAACCGGAGGTAAAAGTATATAACGGTTCAACAGCAGTATCCACCAGCGATTACACTGTTTCATATTCAAATAATATTAATGTCGGTTATGCAACTGTCACAGTAACAGCGTCCTCTTCGTGGGGTTCAAGTGGCAACTATACAGGAACAGCAACGAAGCAGTTTGCAATTACAGAATACATTTCAAATGCTGATTTTTCTTTTGATACTGTAACTTATGATGGAACTCCTAAAAATCCGATAATGTATATAACAATTCATAATAAAAGACTTGTTAATAACGTAGATTATACATACACAGTTTCCAATAATGTTAATGCAGGATACGCAACGGTAGTAGTTACCGGAAAAGGATTATATAAGGGAACTGTAACTAAGAGTTTCAAAATATCACCGAAAAGCATTTCAGGTATAGCGACAATAGAACTTGTTAACCCTGATGCAGAGTATAAGTATAACGGGGAAGCACACAGACCGGAAGTAACTGTTTATACAGGATATGATACTACTAAAAAAGATATGGTTCCGGGAACTGAATACACAATCTCGTATTCAAAAAATATAAATCCCGGAAATGCTAAGGTTATAGCTTACGGAACTGGGAATTATACAGGAAGCGTAAGTGTACAGTTTAATATCAAACCTTCAAGACCGGTTATTTCCTCTCTTGTAAAAGGAAAATCAGGGAAAATCACAATAAAGATTAAGAAGGGACCAAGTTCATGTAAATACAAGATATACAGAAACGGAACCCTTATAAAAACAACAAGTGCCGGAGCAACTTCATATATTGACAAGGCAACTAAGAAGAACGGAAAGAAGTATACTTACACAATCAAAACAGTTGCAGGAACCAGTCCTGCAATGACTAGTGAAGCATCACTTCCAAAGGTCACATATTATTATAAAGCACCTACTATACGTGCATATACTTCAGGCAATCGCAGTTTAAGTGCTTCATGGAGCAAGAACTCGTACGTTGATGGTTATCAGCTTCAGAGATCTACAAGATCGAGCTTCTCTTCAAAGACAACATACAATATTTCAGGTCGCAGCAATACGAGCAGGTATTTTAGCGGACTGAGTGCAGGTACAAGATACTATTACCGCGTTAGAACATATGTGACAAAAACAGTTGATGTTCCCGTAAGAATTACTTACGACGACGAGGGAAATCGGGTAGTGGAAACAGAAAAGAGAAAGATTAAGTACTATTCAGACTGGAGTAATGTGTCAAGTGCTGTGCCGATTACTTCATCAAGTCATCATTCAACATTTTAATGTGCAGACACCTGGAAAGGAAGGATAAAAATGAATGTAAAAGATGGATATGAACTGCTTTTCAGTTCTGATCAGGCGTACCTGTTTGAAGATGTCCCTGTAATGGTTGAGCGAATAGATGTGATTCGCAAGATGAAGACAGAAGAGTCCTTTGTCAGGTGTGCATTCAGGAGTATCGCGGATGAATCAATCAGTCGTATTGATACAGATATTATTCTGACAAAAGATGATAAAGAGGTTGGTGTTTTAGAAGATATATCTTACGTATCACTTATTACAGCCAGGAATACTGTTTTCGGAATGAAAGAGGGACATCTTGCTGACACTGAGATTGATTTTGACGGTGTAATAGTAAGAATTAAATCAGTACTATTTGCAGATGGAACTGAAGTTGTATGCAGTGGTGCGATTATACCAGTCCCTGAAAAAGTTCTCCAGACAGATGTGCTTGGAGATGAGGAACTTGCAGAGGAATACCGCAGAGAAACATGCAGCAAAGGCGAGTATATGCCGGCAGAATCAGGGGACTACTGGATGTGTTCATGCGGGCTGCTTAACAGAAAAGAAGAAGAGATATGTTACTCGTGCGACTGTTCAAAAGAGATTCTGTTTGCTGAATATGATCCGGAAGTACTGCGTGAAAACAGAGAGGCATATATTGCTGAACAGGAAGAACTTGAAAGAATCAGGCTGGAGGAAGAACAGCGTCAGAGAGAATTAAAAGCAAAACGCAAAAAAATGATAATAATCATTACAACAGCGGTTATTGTTATTGCTGCATTCCTGTTTTCATATTTCAAGTGGATTCAGCCTGCTATGAAATACAATTCAGGAAAAGAGGCACTGGAAGCCGGAGATTATCAGAAGGCTTACGAAGCATTCTCAAAGCTTGATGATTACAAGGATAGCGAGGAATTAAGCGTTGAAGCTGCATATCAGTATGGAATACTGTGTGTGGACGAAGAAAACTATGATAAAGCTATAGAAGTTCTTACTTCACTTGATGGATACGAAGACAGCAATAAATACATCAATAAAGCGAAACTGGGTAAAGCAAATCAGCTGATTGATGAGAAGAAATATGAGGAGGCCATTGATCTTCTTGGAGAAATCAAGAACCTCAAGGGTACAGATAAAGCACTTATTGCCGCAAAATACGGATATGTAACAGAGCATAAGGATAAAAAGGACAAGAAAACCATTAAATATCTTAAGACTTTGAAGAAGGCTGATTACAAGGATTCGAACAAAATATACGATGAACTGTTCAAATGGGAAGTGAGTATATTCTTCAATACAAGCCAGACCGACACAAAAACAAAGGTAAAGGCAATCAGTAAATATGATTCGGCTTACTGTCATGTAATTCTTTCGGGCGGAGCTCCTGGAGATTCGACAAAGCTCAGATATGTGATGACATCTCCGGGTGGAGGTACAACATCTGAAACATGGAGCAAGACATGGAAGAAAGGCACTTCCGGCGGTACCGTTTACTGGAGTGATGTGGCTCAGTATGCACCGTCAGGAAAATTAAGCGTTACAGTTTATGATGCAAATACAGGTAAAAAACTTGGATCTGCAAGCGTAAGTATTACAGGTTAAGGCGGAAAGGAGACAATATGGGAAACAAAATAATTGTTCTTTGTCCTCATTGTAATGAGGAGATTAAAGATAACGATGAAAGAATTGTCTGTGAGTCCTGTGGGATGACGTATCATAAACTGTGCTGGGATCTTCATAACGGATGTGCAACTTTTGCATGTTCAGCAAACAGAGTAATAGAGGACCCTGTAATAGAGGACAGTTCTCTTATCTGTAAGAACTGTGGTGCTGTGATTGAACCTGGAAACAAATTCTGTATGAAATGCGGAACAGCTGTGGTTCAGGAGGAAGAGACTACAGCTACCAGTGATGATTTTGACAATTTTTATGACGAATTCTTGTCGGATGATGCAGAAATTGAAGGATTAGAAGTACCGACATCGGTATATGTATGCAGCAGCTGTGGAACAGAATATGAACCGGGAATGAAGTTCTGCATGAAGTGCGGTTCAAAAATTCCAGAGCTAAAAGAAGAGGAACAGCAGAACAATGTATATGTATGTGGCAGCTGTGGAACAGAATATGAACCGGGAATGAAATTCTGTATGAAATGCGGTTCAAAACTTCCTGAAATAAAGGAAGAGGAGTCTGTACCTTTATGCAGTAACTGCGGAGCAGAATATGAACCGGGAATGAAGTTTTGCATGAAGTGCGGAAATAAACTGCCTCAAGAAGCACCCGCAGAAGAACCGGCGGAACCTGCACATATATGCAGCAACTGCGGAACAGAGTACGAGCCGGGAATGAAGTTCTGCATGAAATGTGGAAAAAGAATTTAGGAGGAAATGAAATGAAATATTGTACAAAATGTGGAGCACAGATAAATGACAATGCAATGTTTTGCCCAAATTGTGGTGAAAGAGTTGATGGGAATAATAACATGTATGGCAATGCAGGCTACAGCCAGCAGGGCTATGCGCAGCAGCCGTACGCACAGCAGAATTACAGCCAGCAGACTTACTATAATGCACAGCCTGCAGCTGTTGATGATAAGAACAGTACTGGATTGAATATCATTTCATTCTTAATACCGCTTGTCGGTCTTATCCTTTATCTGGTAAATAATGATAAAAAGCCTGTAATGGCAAAAGGCTGTGGCAAGTGGGCTCTAATCGGGTTTATTGTGGGTATAGTATCATCAGTCATTCTGTATATGATTACATTAAGTTCAGTGTTTTATTAATGAAGTGTGATAATCAGCGGATTGTAAATCGTTACAGAATAGAGGTAAATTATGAAATATTGTACAAAATGCGGGGCTCAGATGGCTGATGATGCCATGTTCTGCCCTTCCTGCGGAGACAGAGTGTCAGGCCCTTCTGGTTACAGTTCATCACCATATGGCACAAACTACAGCCAGCAGCCTTACGGAAATCAGCAGACATTCAAACCAGTTGATTCGAATAACACAGGATTTAATATTCTGTCTTTTCTGTTTCCGATAGTGGGACTGATTTTATATCTTGTATTTAAAGATGAGAAACCCATTCAGGCAACTGGTTGCGGCAAGTGGGCATTAATTGGCTTTATCGTCGGAGTGGTGCTTGGGTTGATTGCAATTTAATATAAAAAGACATATGTGAATAAGGAGAAGTAGAATGAAATTCTGTTTTGAATGTGGAAAACAGTTACCTGATGAAGCAGAGTTCTGTTTTGAATGCGGAACGAAACTGCCTGTGATTCCGGGAAGCAAAAAGCTGAAAACTGTGCGTAAAGATTTGCCGGAATATGTAGGAAAACTGTGTCCATACTGCAGGACTGAACTGACTGAAGAAGATGAGGTGATAACATGTTCAGCATGTGGAATGCCTCATCACAAAAGTTGCTGGGAGGAGAACAACGGATGTACAACCTTTGGATGTCCTCAGCAGCAGTATCAGGAACAGTATACGAATCCGACTTCTGTATGCGAAAGATGTGGTGCGCCTCTTGGAGAAGGACAGCGTTTCTGCCCAAAATGCGGGGCAGAGAAGGGTATGGTCATGAATTATGGTGCTCGGAATAAGTTTTGTACAGGATGCGGTTCACCTGTAAAGGATGGAAACAGGTTTTGTGAAAGATGCGGCAGACAGCTTTAATTTGTAGGAGGAACAAATGGGAAAAGTAAATGTAATCGTAGTAGATGCTACTGGCAATAAGGAACATAAGGTTGGTTTACCTGATGATATTAAATGTGGAATCATCATGGTAAAACTTATTGAAAAGATTAAACTTCCATCAGTAGGTCCTGATGGAAATCCGATAAGCTATAAGTTTATACATAAGGTGACAGGCAGACAGCTGCTTGAATCTCAGACATTAAGAGAAGCCGGAATTAAGGATGGAGACGTTCTTCGTTTACAGCCGGAAATTACTGCAGGTAGATAATTATGAGTGACAGTTTTGAATTAAATGCTACTGATTTCGAAGAGGATAAATACAGCAGGTTAAAGCTTATACCATGGTGGGATCAGGACAGACTGAAAAGCGCCAGAATAATGGTCGTTGGGGCAGGAGCTATAGGTAATGAACTTATCAAGAATCTTGCTCTTCTTGGAATCGGAAACATCTACATCTATGATATGGATGCAATCGAGCATACAAATCTCACGAGGTCAGTTCTTTATCGTGCAAAAGATGTAGGAAGATATAAGGCGGAAGTTGCAGCCGAAAGAGCAATTGAAATCAACCCTGATGTTAAAGCAAAAGCATTTATCAGTAACATAATTGATGATGTGGGACTTGGCATATACAGGAGAATGGATGTGGTCCTTGGAGGGCTTGACAATCGTGAAGCAAGACTTTCGATAAATCAGTCATGCTATAAAGTGAATAAACCATGGATAGACGGAGCCATCGAGGCGCTCAACGGTTTTGCAAGAGTATTCGTACCCGGACAGGGTGCATGTTATGAATGTACGATGACTGAAACGGACTGGATGCTGATAAATAAGAGAAAATCATGTGCTTTGCTCACCCATGAGCAGATGGCAGAGGGTAAAATCCCGACAACACCGACTTCATCATCGATTATTGCAGGGATTCAGGTTCAGGAGATGCTTAAACTGCTTCATATTGACAGGGATCTGCCGACACTTGCAGGAAAAGGATATGTTTTCAATGGTTTGACTCATGATTCTTATGTAGTTGAATATCAGGAAAAAGAAGGATGCATGAGCCATGACACATATGAACCGATTGCTGAAATGCCTTGGTCTGTCAAGACAGCAACAATAAAAGATGTGCTGTATGAAATACGTGAGGACCTGGGCAAAACAGCTGTAATTGATTTTGACCGCGAAATCGCAACAACGGCAAAATGCAGCTGCGGAGAAGAAAAAGTTCTTCTTATGCCAGTTCATAAACTCAAGGGTTATATGCTTGTATGTCCGAAATGCGGTGAAATAATGCAGTTTGATTCCATTCACACAATTCGCGGTGATGAGTTCTTTCTAGAGGAAACGATGGAGACAATTGGAATTCCTCCATTACATATTATAGGGGGAAGATATGGTATGGAAATGAAGTATTATGAGTTTTCAGATGATGAAAAAGATATTTTTTAATGGGAAATATGGAGGAAAGTTGAAATGGCAATGACTGCTAGAATGAGAAGACTTGCTGCTGATTACGAGCAGGTTAAAAAAGACTTCTCAGGGCATAAGAATATTGTAGTAACACCTATAGGTGAGGAACCTCCTGAAAAGTATCATGTTACATATTATGTTAATGGTATTTTCAGACAGGCAGACGGTTCAATTCAGGTACTTAACAGGCATGAGGTTGAGATTACACTTCATGCGGATTATCCGAGATATAAGCCGATATGTAAGATAATGACTCCTATATGGCATCCGAATTTTAAAGATTCCCAGATATGTATAGGTGATATATGGGGTGCCGGCGAATCACTGAGCGATATCATCGTCAATATTGGAGATATGATTCAGTACAAGGAATGGAATTCATTCAGCCCGTTATCTGCTGAAGCTGCGCAGTGGGCGATTGAAAACAAGCATCTGTTCCCTATAGGCAGGGATGATCTTTATGTTGCAGATTACTCTGCAGCAAATACGAACGTCGATATTGATGTTTTTGACAGCAGTAATGTTCGAGGAAGCGCCGAGTCTAATGAGATAGTATCACAAAATGATTTTGATATCTCACCTGAAGAGTTAGCTGGAATAGAATTTGTTCCTACTGCTCAGAGAACGCAGGTAATAATGAACGGAGCCCAGATGCCGAAACAGAAAATTAATTTCAAGACAGTATTTATGAAGGGGCTTCTTTGGGCTTTCATAGGAGGTATTGTCGGATTCATAGTTCAGGAACTATTGTCAGGAGTGACATCTTCAGAGAATATGCTTAGACTGTTCGGATATAGAGATGTCTCCGATCTGCTTTATCTTAATGACGCGCAGATAACAACAATTGTAAATACATGTATACGGCTTTCGTCAGCATTCTTTGCAGCATTTATTGCAGGCGCTATTGGTCTTTTCATGGGACTAGGTGAAGGAATCTTCTATGGATCTAAGAACAATACGGTTAAATATTTGCTGATGGGCGCAGGGATATCACTTGCAATAGGTTTTGCAAGTGGATTCATTGCACAGGCATTATACGGAGCGATGCTTGGGGATTCAGTTGGTTTTAAAGCAATACTTATCAGAGGCATAGGCTGGTCGATTATGGGGCTTGGAATCGGTGTTGCCATTGGTCTTATCAAACCGGAAAAGCGAAGGATTATATTCTGTGCACTTGGTGGTCTTGGCGGAGGATTTCTAGGAGGATTGCTGTTTAATCCGATATGTAATGTGTTCAGTGTTGGGGATAACGATACTGGAATAGTTGCAAGAGGCATTGCGATAATAATTATGGCACTTCTAATAGGACTTGGCATCGGATTGCTTGAGCAGTATGCTAAGCAGGCATGGCTTAAAGTTATTCGTGGTGAATTTGAGGGCAAGGAATACCTTGTTTTCTCTGGTGTAACAAGTATCGGTAACAACGGAAGCAATACTATTGTACTGTTCAAGGATAAGCTGGTCGGTCCGCATCACTGCGATATAGTTCAGGAAGGAAACAAATATACAATTGTTGACTGCGGAACGCCTATGGGAACTATTGTTAATGGAATGAGAATTCAGCAGAAACAGCTTCAGAATGGAGACACGATTGCAATAGGTAATTCAGTATTAGTATTTAATATGAAATAAGCAGGAGATGGGTATTGTCATGAAGTATGCAAAATTCGTTTGTACAATTACTTTTGCGGTGATGATGCTCGCCTTTTCTAATGATGCTTACTGTATGAATTTCGAACCGGAAGCTGTATATGAGTCAGTTGTTGTAGTATATTCTGAAGATTCTCTTGGCAGCGGGTTTGCCATAGGAGAAAACTACATAGTTACAAATGCTCATGTAATCAGTGGCAAATCAGTATCAATAAGGACGTATGCTGATACAGAAAGTCCGGCTTTTGTTGTAGCAATGGATTCAGAACTTGATATTGCGCTTCTGTATGTTGAAGACCGGAAATTTGTTCCTCTGCATATCAGTTTAGAATGTAAAGTGGGAGAGGACGTATATGCAATCGGGGCACCTGAAAGTCTTGCATACACACTTACCAAGGGGGTTGTTTCGTCAAAGAACAGAAATGTATCAGGTTCAACTTTTATTCAGACGGATGCAGCTATAAATCCCGGGAACAGCGGAGGCCCATTACTGAATGACAATGGTGAAGTAATCGGTGTCAATTCATATAAGCTGAATGACAGTGAAGGTATAGGCCTTGCCATTCCGGCAGTTCAGCTTCTCGATTACCTTGCTGATCAGGGTATCACTGTCAATGATAACGGAAATGTTACCGGACAGCCAGAACCAGATGAGGATTCTGCGGAAGAGAATGCTGATGAATCTTACAGCAGTGATGAAATAAATGCCTTAAAACAGAAATATGAGGACAAAATAATGGCGCTTACAGTTCTGCTTGCTATCGCTGTAATGATAATAATAACACTTGTTGTCGTTATAGTTTCAGGTAAACAGAGAGCAGCAAGGAGAAGACGGGAAAGTACTGATTTTGAAATAGATACTTGGGAGTAACAGAATATGAGTAAAGAAATAAAGGAAAAAGTTGAAGACCAGGAAGTGGAAAGAACTGATGAGATTCCTGAAGAAGAAACTGATGTATTAAAGGATGTAGATTCTGAAGAAGAAATTCCTGAAATTAAGCTGCCGCAGAACATAGTTTTAGTCGGTGACAGGGATGATACCGGCAAGAAAATATATATTTCGCAGACGGCATATAAAGCAATACATAAGTTTACTAAGGATAAGACAAAGAATGAAAGTGGCGGGGTTCTTGTTGGTGAAGTAATTGAGGAGTTTGGAAAACAGAATATAGTTATCAGAGCCTTCATCGAAGCAAAGCACTGTGAAGCGACACCTACAACTCTTACATTTACCCATGAAAGCTGGGACCATATCCATAATGTGATGGATAAAAAATACAGTGAATTCAAGATAGTAGGATGGATTCATACACATCCTGATTTCGGCATTTTCTTATCTGAATACGATAGATTTATTCAGGACAATTTTTTCAATGAAGAGAATCAGATTGCATATGTTATTGATCCTATCAAGAAAGAAGAAGGTTTTTACTGCTGGCTGAATGGCAATATTGAAAAATGTAGAGGATTCTTTGTTTTTGACCAGAATGATAAGGAAATCAAGATTGAGCAGGAAAAACATGTTCCCGCTGCAAATGAAAGTGAAGAAAAGAAGGAATCCAAAACATTCAAGGCGGTTGTAAGCATAATAATCGCGGTGCTTGTGGTAATATGTGCTGTTCTATGCGTAAAGGTAAACTCACTGGAAAAAAGGATTGATAAGTATGATCAGATATTCCAGTTCATTCAGGTAGTACCTGAAGAAGAGGCCGGTCAGGCACAGCCAGATTCTGACAATGGGAATACTGATAATAATTCGAAAGTAGATAACGAATGATAAAGTATGTCGGAAAAGTATGTCCTTTCTGTAAAGAAGCATTTCTTGGAAAGGATTCGATAGTGATATGCAGTTCCTGTGAAATGCCTCATCACAAGGAGTGCTGGATAGCTAATGAAGGATGCACGACATTTGCATGCCAGGGCACAATACAGAGTCCTGATATTTTGATAGAGTCGGTGGTGACAGATGATATTGTAATAGATGATTTTACTGTCTGCGAAGAGTGTTTCTGCCAGTTTTGCGGCACAAAAATTCCTGCAGTAAGCATATTCTGCCCATATTGCGGAAGAAAAATCGTAGGAGGTTATCATGACGGCTGATTTTGAGATTGATATTCTTAACTGGTCTGGCTCTCAGAATGAGAGGAAAGTGGGAATACCAAAGTCTTCAAGGCCTGTCGGAACGATTAAGGCGGGTGATGTGGCAGTTCATATCCGGAGAAAGGTATTCGATGATCTTCAGGAGTATTCGGAGGCAGACATCAATAATGAGAGAGGGAGTATTCTAATTGGGGACTATACGGTTAAAGGCGGGGTGTTGAGTGTAATCATTTCAGATTATATAGAAGCAAAGTATGCAGTTTCAAAATCTGCAACACTGACATTTACCCATGAGACATGGAATTATGTTTCTGATATTAAGGAAAAAGACTACGCAGATAAAAGAATAATAGGATGGCATCATACGCATCCGGGATATGGAGTGTATTTGTCGGCGTATGACATGTTTATTCAAAACAACTTTTTTAATCTTCCGTTTCAGGTTGCTTATGTAATAGACCCTGTGAACAGAGACAGTGGCTTTTTTCAGTGGAAGAACGGTTTGGTTGAAAGAGTAAATGGTTTCTATATATATGAATAGACAGACAGAACAAATACAGGGAGGAATATTATGAGTGAGTATGCAAACAACAGTGCACAACCACAGGGTAAGCTGTATTGTCCAAACTGTGGAAAAGCATTTGGTTCAGGTGAAATGTTCTGCGGTGAATGTGGAACAGCAAGACCTGCCGGAGCAGGCAGATGTAGAAACTGCGGAGCTGAAATAAAGGATGGGCAGGATTTTTGTCCGAATTGCGGAACAAAAATCGAGGCTTCGAATGTTCCTTCAATAAATCCTGCATTCAATCAGCTTAATGGGAAGCCCCCAAAGAAAAAGAAAAAGAGAATAGTGCTCAAAATAATACTTATTATAATACTGGCGATAGCGGTAATAATCGGAGGGCTTTACATTTATTCAGTGTCAACAAGGGTTAATCTGGAGAAAGTGTATTATGATTACTGTGATCCTACATGGGCAGTACTCGTTCCACCCGGAGTCATGCTTAAAGTAGATACAAATCCATATGACTGGGATGATGATGGATTGGCATATCCTGAAGCGTATGACGCATTATCAAGAATAAACGAGGAACTTGGTATCAGTTCGTCATTAATGGACGAATTTGAAGAAACTACAGCTGCAGACGGTATGCGGAAACGCGTATTTAAGCACGGATTTCAAGAGTTAACTGTCGCATGGAAATATCACCCGGATAAAGGGCTTGAGGTTTTCTACACAACAGTGGAAATGAAAATAGAATAGAGTAAAAAATATTGCAAAAAGGTGAATAATATGAAAAAAATGAAAAAGTATTTGTCTCTTGTTACTATTGTAGTTTGTGTAATGACTATGCTATTTGCAGTAGGATGTGGCGGTGAATCATCTGATAATGCCGATGGTGATACAGTATATGTTACCGGAACTGAAAACGGAATCGGCATGTATAGCGAAGCTGATGAAAACTCAGAGAAAATTGCGACTTTACAGTGTGGTAAGCAGGTGATTTTAAAGGAAGAGAAAAGTGATTTCTCATATGTTTATTCAAAGTATGACGATCAGTACGGATATGTGAAAACAGTATATCTCACTGATGAACAAGAAGCAGTATGCAAGGGGGAAACATACTATATCAAGAGCAAAACAGGGCTGTATAAGGGAGAGACAGATGATTCCGCAGTTGAGAAGCAGCTTAAGAAAGGATCCAAGATAAAAGTGATTGCAAAGCTTTCAGGAAGTATGTGGAGGGTACAGATTCCTGATACTTCTACATTTGGGTATGTAAGCTCTGATTGTCTTTCAAAGGAAAAGGTATCAGCCTCATCAGATGAGAGCAAACCTACAGGAAAAGGGACTCCTCCTAAGAACTATTCTGTTTACTATGCATATGTAGATACAGGTTTTTTAGCTCTCAGAAGCAAGAGAAATGATTCAAATGACAATATAATAGGCAAAATGTATACAGGTGACATGGTTTATGTAGTTAAGGCAGAAGGCCTGTACTGGTACTGTTATTCGCCTGATCTGGAAATGTACGGTTATGTTAATTCAGGATATCTGGTGGATTATGATGCGGGATATGATTACGGATATACAGGAGTTGAATGGTATGTTTCTGTATCAAGCGGATATCTCGCACTGAGAAGTGAAGATAATGCTTCAGACAGTAATATTATCGGTAAATTGTATAATGGAGACTATGTATACCTTGTAGCCGCTGAAGGAGCATACTGGTATGTATATTCACCTTCACTTGATATGTACGGTTACGTAAATTCCAATTATCTGTATTAGCAGGAGATTGTTATGAGGATAAAGAGAATACTGGCAGTATTAACTGCAGTTCTTCTTATTGCGGTATTTAGTGCATGTGGTAAAAACATAGTGGAACCTGACCCGGAGAACAAGAAAGAGATTGAGACGGAGAAAACAGTACAGGAACCTGAGCAGGAAGAAACTGAACCTGAAAAACCGGAACCTGACAGCCTTGAACTTCTGAATGACAACCTGAATTCAGCTGTTAGTGCATATTCAACGGATGGAAACTGGGCAGCATATGTATATTGTCTTGATAATGGAGACAGGGCATCGTATAACGACAGTAAAATGCAGGCAGCCAGTCTGATAAAACTATATATATTCGCATGTGTTAGTGCGAACAGGGAGTTGGTTGATTCTCAGGGCAGTGATACGGATTCACTTCTGCGCAGTATGATTACTGCAAGTGATAACTGGGCATCAAACGTACTGATTACACGACTTGGTAAAGGTGACAGCACAGCCGGAAGAGCGAAGATAAACGAGTACTGTGCAAATCATGGATACAGTTCCACTCATATAGGAAGGCTGCTTCTTGAATCAAATGCATATGATGACAACTATACATCAGCGGGAGATTGTGTAAAGCTTCTCAAAAGAGCATATAACGGAGAACTTGCGGGAGCATCCCAGCTGCTTGATTTGATGAAACAGCAGCAGAGGAGGCATAAAATACCGGCGGGGGTACCTTCTGGAGTTACTGTGGGAAATAAAACCGGAGAACTTGCGGATGTTGAAAGCGATGCAGCTGTCATATGGGCAGAAAGACCATATATTCTTGTAGTAATGTCAGAAAATATTTCCAGTCCGGGCAGTGCACAAAACGCTATAGCAGCAATATCAGGAGATATATATAACTATCTTAATTAATGTATCAGTAGAAGTAGAGACGTGTTTAAAGGAGCAAAGAAGAAATGGCATTGATTAAATGTACTAAATGCGGTAAATCCTATACAAGTCAGCTTGATGCATGCCCGCATTGTAATTATAGTCCGAGTGCATATGTCTGTCCAGAATGCCATAGTTTGTGCAGGAGAACAGATGGAGCATGCAAGAAATGCGGAATGCCTTTTAATCATCAGACTTTTATGCCCGCTCCTGCGAAATACCTGCTTGCACAGCTTGAAAAAGTTGAAAAAGCGATGGCTGTTGCTACAAAGTATGAACAGTGGGCAGCATTGTATAACAGACTGAATGTAATAGGGGATATCGGCAATAGCACAGAGTTAAAAGAAATATGTATTAAGAATGTAAACCGTATTAAAGCAGAGAATAATAAAAAAAGGGAGTACAATAAACTAATAGCATTAATTGACAGTTCTGATTCAGTGGATGTACTGGCAGACTGCTTGAATCGATTGGAACAGTATAAAGGAAATGACGGATATGAAGCCGCATATAACAAGTGCAGGGTGAAATGGCAGGAAGCTGTATATAATTCTGCAGCATATGAAAGTAATCCGTCAACAGCTAAAGAACTGTATTCCAGTATTGGAGATTACAGGGACTCAAAGGACAGAATTGCTGCCATTGAAGAAGAAGAAAAAAACAAAATAAAAAAGAAGAAAAGGAAAAAGGGTATTATTGCAGGAGCGGCGGTTATGTGCGGAGCTGTTGCATTGCTGATAGTATTTCTTGTAATTCCAAGAACTAACTATATACAAGGTGTTGAGGCGTATGAAGCCGGTAATTATACTCTGGCAATTGAAAAATTCAAGAATGCAAGCGGGTACAGTAACGCAGAAGAGTATCTTCTGATGTCATATTATGACTATGGTGACAGTCTGCTTAAGGAAAAAAAGTATTCTGAGGCTTCAGAAAGCTATATTTCAGCAGGGACATATAAAGATGCCGCCAAAATGGTTAATTATGCGCTTGGAATGGAAGCTATAGAAAACAAGGAATTTGATAAGGCCTATTCATACTTTGAATCTGCCGGCGGTGTAAGAAAATCAAAGAGAATGATGAACGCGTGCAAGCTTCTTGAAGCAGAAGATTTATATCAACAGGGTCATCTTGGGGAGGCAAAAAATGCGTTTAAAGCACTTCCAAAGAAGTTCAAGTATAATGGCATTTCTGTATCGAAGAGACTTGATACTCTTGCCAGATACAGCAGTTTTGTCAGCTTGTGCGGCGAATGGTCAGATGTTGACGCATATATGGAAGTCAGACAGACTTATAGAGATGATGGAAGTTCCCACTACTGGTACAGTACATGTGCTGCAGATATGAAGATAACCTGTAAAATCCAAAAGAACGGAAAGGTTTTAATTGAAGGCAGAGTTGATTTCAGCCTTTATACTGAGTATTCATCGCTTAAATCAATAGTTGCTGATGGACGAAAGGACGTGGGCTATAATATTAGTGAAACAGTGTCATCATTGCCGAACGGCCTTTATATTGCGGATTATATAAGTATGACTGTAAATGGAAGCAGAGTAAAAGTAACATATTATAACAACGATGAAAATGCAAGTCGCTATTTTTCATATTTATACATGACTAAAATGAATTTTTCAAAGGATCTGAATTATTAAAGTATATAATAATAAGGAAAAATGAGGGTTAAACAAATGAGAAAAAATATTATTTCAATGGCATTGGCTTTTATATTATGCATCAGTATGGGCATATTTTTTACAGGATGCGGGGAACCTTCTCCAAAGGAATCAGTAAGTACATTTCTTGATGCACTGAAATCCGGTGATTCTGAAACTGTGAATTCAGTGTATGCTGATAAAGATATCAGCATTTTAGATGTCATTTTCGATTCTGATAACGAGGGAGGATATCTGGCAAGCGATAGTTTTGAGCAGAGACTGACGGATTCAGTATTAGGCTTTGATTATGTTATCGAAGATGAGGCAGTTAATGGCGACAAGGCGACAGTAAAAGTAACAATTAAAACATATCCAATGGGAGAAGCATTAACTAATGCATACAATGATATGATGTCAAGGATTTGGGAGCTTGCATTTTTGGAGGAATCAGAACTTGACGCAAAACTTGCAGGTATCTTAAATGCGAGATGGGACGAGATGACTGAGAAATCATATGAATCAGAGGTTGAGATTTCATTGTCAAAGGCTGATGGAAAATGGGTTGTAGATTCACTTGATGGTAATGATGATTTTATTAATGCTATTACAGGCAATCTGATAAATGCGCTCGATAATCTGGATTTAGAATAACTGCAGAGATAGATTCTTTTAAGAACGCAGAATAAATTTTATGGAGGAAGAGCATGACTCAAAGAAATAATGACCCAAACAGTCAGAATTCTATCTTATGTACGAAATGCGGAAGGGAATTCAAGCCGAGTGAATTATTCTGCAGAGAGTGTGGAACTCCGAAAGCTGTAGCGGGAGGCAGATGTCCAAAGTGTGGAGCGGCAGTGCATGAAGGACAGGAATTCTGTCCATACTGCGGTGTCAAAACAGTCTATGACCGAGTGACTGCTGCCGTTACAACTCCGGCTTCAAAGAATACAAACGCATCTGTGTCCGGAAAGAGGAAACCTCTGGCCATAATTCTTGTGGCGGTCTTACTGTTTGTTATTCTTATGGTTGTCTTGGTTTGTAAGCTAGGTACCAGAGTGATTTATGACGGTGAGTATGATGTAGTCAGGGAAAGCGTTAGATTATCCAACTCTGATTATTATGATAGCTATGAGGCTGATACGGAAGGGATTCATGTTACTATTTCAGGACTTGATGATACAAAAGGCGAGAGCGGAGTGATAACACTTAATCGTGACGGTGACATTTATACGGGTATTATGGAAAAGGATGAATCAAGTGATTCTGATCTGTTTTATAATGTCACATGGGATGATGATAATGTTCCTGAAGTGACGAAAAATCCTTACGGGTATTCTGCCGGTTCACTGAATATGAATCACACTTTTTTTTATGTCAAAGAAGATGCAACTATATTAAATGTAAACTGGACATATAATCATCTGATTTATGGGGATAGTGATGACGGACACTACTTTGGATCTGATTGGTACTATCTGGAAAAGGAATAGAAATACTCTGTGCGTATTTTGTTCAGCTTAATGTGGGATATACATCAAATATACGAGGGAGGTTTAAAAGATAAATAGATGAAGAAAATATTATCGATTATTATTGTGTTTTGCCTGGTATTTACAGGAGTACTGTTCACAGAAAGCGGCAGTGCTCAGGCATATACGGGTGCAGAAACATTTTACGTTGAAAAGGACTACGTTAACTTATATGAGGGAAAGACAGAAGACATCCAAGTTACATGGACAGGCAGTTCTACACTTACCGTAAAATCCTACAACACTTCTGTTGCAACAGCATGGTGGTATAGAGATGCATTCGGCAATCATTTTATACGTATCGAGGCGAAGCCAGGAGAAGGAACATGCTGCATAAGAATATATAATAAGTCAGATTCTTCAGACTATGTAGATATTTATGTAAATGTTATGAGAGACCCGTTAAATAGTGGAGAAGGGGACAGCCCTGAATATGAAGATATCAGTGGGAAATATATTTCGCTGTCACAGTCAACATATGAGTATAACGGGAAATACAGAAAGCCTGCAGTAACTGTTTCAGGGCTTACAGAGGGAGAGGACTATATTGTTTCCTATTCCGGCAACAAAGATGTAGGAACAGCAACCGTAACAGTAAAAGGGATTGGTTCTTATTGCGGAACAATCTCAAGACAGTTCACAATAACACCATATGATATCAGCAGGCTTGCGGTATCTTTATCAAGTACTGAATATGAGTATGATGGAAATGCTGCCCAGCCTTATGTAATATTTGACGGATTTGATGGAGATGTTAATTACACAGTAAGATATGAAAACAACATATCCGGTCCAATAGCGCTTGCAGTTATTGAGGGTACAGGGAATTTTACTGGCAGAGTTGAAAAGAAATTCAAAATATTGCCTGAGAGCACAGAGATTAAGTCCCTTACCCCGGGAAAAGCCTGCATGACAGTTAGGCTGTATAAGCAAAGCCGTTATACATCAGGGTATCAAATCAGGTACTCTACAAGCAGATCAATGACAAATTGTAAAAGGGTAACTCTTGCAGGCACATCTAATCTGACCAGAAAGATAACAAACCTTAAAGGGCATCGATACTACGTCGAGGCAAGGACATACAGGGAATACGGCGGAGTCAGGTACTACTCCCCATGGGGAGCAATGTCATATACGGATGTAAAGCCGAAATATTCTCCTGAAACAGTACTGGCTGCGTATAAAAAATATCTGAGAAGTCACACTCTAAATCCAAAATGGTATAAGGAAAATCCATACTATAGATATACTCTTCGCGATATGAACAGTGATGGAATTAAGGAGTGCCTGGTGACATACTACAACGGTGGGGCAAGAGGTTCAGGGGCAATTCTTGCATACAAGAACGGCAAAGTAGTGTGCTTAAAGAAATTCGGTGGTCAGCCGGAGTTCTTTAAGATAAGCGGATCTACTAATATCTCAGTAGGGGGAGCAAGCGGTGCTGCGTACTACAGTTATACCGAATATTCATATAACGGAAGTGCAGTTTCCAGAGTATGCACATACACCATGGACGGTACAGATGGCGAACTTGTTTACTACAAAGGTAAATATTATATAAGCAGAAGTGAATTTATGAGCTATAAGAATAAACTGACTAAGATGAAACTTGTAAAGATAAGATAATGATTTGTCAGAATACGTATAGTTGTTTTGCTTTCATGATTTAGCATACAAGGAGAAAGAGAAAGAATGGTAATGAACATAACACATCAAATAGGCAGGATTCTATCTTCTGTACCAACTGTGGAAAAGCATTAGCAGCAGGGGAGATGTTCTGTGGTGAATGTGGAAAGCCAAGAACTTTAGGAGGCAAAGCAGATGTCATTACATAATCTTAAGGAGTTGGAACTTTGTGATATCACAAGGAAGTCAAGGTACACCATGAAATGGATAGAGGATTCAATGGATTATGGATGAATGGCGGAAGAACGGGCTACAGCATTGATGAGTTTTATGTAGAACTTAGGGATATTATTGCAGATTAATAAGTGAGAGAGTGCATTCAAGTCAGATTTTGAATGTACTCTTTTTTAATTCGGTTGACGGCAGGTGTATAGTCGTAAAAACTCTCTTTTTTAAGAAGAATGAATTCTTTCTTTTCCCTTCATCTAACTGGTTGTATACTGTAATCAGCAGAGTATCTACAGGAGATGTGCCAGGCACATAAGGGAAAACGAGGTCAGCATGATAAAAGTAACACCGACTAAGCATCTTACAGGAGTGACCATACAGGGAGACTACTATGATTTTAAACAGATAGTAGACAGTATCTATAATATTACGGGAGTAACGGAGGATATCAGTCATCCATATTATGCAGTCAGAAACAGACTGCTTGCAATATGCTACGATATACGTCATGCATCAATGGGAAACAGGGATGTAGTTACAAAAGACAATGGCATTAACACTGAAATAATGAAATGGCATAATATGATTGTACCCGAACGCAATGTGTATTACAGCGCAAACATACTGTTTCCGGAAGCAATATTCGCAAGCCTGGCCGTTCCGGAAACATACACGTATTCAGCTTTGGACTACGGAATTAAAGGAAATCGAACAGATGAAGGGCTGCCGCATATTCCGTATGCCGACTACTATATGGACAGGGCGGTTTTAGATGTACTCTTTGCCGGAATCTGGCAGGCACTGGGAAGTGTAATCGGGGATGAGGAACTTGAAAAAATACTAAGTTTAAAGGAAAACTCCAATGAGATGTATGTCTATTATGTGACACACTATCTTGACAAGTGCAACATGGAATTATTAAGAACCGATTTTGACAAGAGGAAGGATAAACTGAAGAATATAACAAAACGGCTTATAAAAAAGCCGAAGACATACTTAAAGATAGAATACAAACTGAAGAATTATGCAAGAGCGCACAATCTCTCGATATATCATCTTTCCTATCCGGAGCAAGAGTATCCTGAGGAAATAATCTGGTAATACATAGACAAAACGCTATAGCTGCCTCGGGAGGCAGCTATAGTTTTTCCTGCAGAAGGTGAACCTGATTTCGAAGGACCTCGCTGAAGCCTTCAAGATCATCGAAAGATAGACGTTCCATCTCATAAGGTCAACAATGTTATTAATAAGCGGCGTTATTCCGGTTGACAGTATTACTCCCGGATGACGCCTGTCCTTCTTATCCTTTCTTCCAGAGCCCAGAACCTGTCAGAAGGAGCTCCATCAGAAGAAAGAATATCCATATATTCTTTAATCAGATGTTCCATGTAATTTTCCTGCCACCCGGGAAGTCTTTCTCTGAATAATTTTGTGTCTGCTTTTGATGCTTTTTTCATGTCTAGTATTTACCGCTCTGGTGCGAACAATATATTTCTACCTTTAGTATACTCTATACAGTGAATGATTTAATTGCAAACATAGCTACATGTACACATATTGCTACCACCAGAAGGTCATATACCTTCTTTTTTTGTTCTTTCCCTACCTTTAACCGGTCACTGTTGAAATTCAGAATACATAGGTAATATATATCGAATACATTTCACAGGGAAATGAGAATCATACCGTTATGAACAGGAAAATAAGGAACAACCTCTACGCATATATAAAGAAACAGTGTGGGGAGGACTTAAGGAGACAGGTTGAGACTTACGGAACAGGCGGAGAGTCCAAAGCAAGATATGCTTCCATTGCAGGCTATTATGAGGTACCATATAATAAAAATACTGTGAAGAACACATACTACACATCCGGCAAGGGCATCGTTAACGCATTATATAATAAGAGCCGGCAGGCTAAGCCTAAGAAGGTTTCTTTGGTAACATCCAAAAACTGCCCGGGCCTTACCTCAAAGTACTGGACATACTCAAGTGAATACAAGAGAATGGTTCTGAAAAACAAAAAGGAATTTTAGCTATGAAGAAAAAATTACTGGTTTTACTCTCATTAATCCTCATTATCGCCATGGTCCCGGCTGAGGCACTTGCCTTAAGCGCAGACTACGAACTGACGGACACATTCACTCAGACAAAAAATGTATCTGCAGGAGAACAGATAGAAGGTAAAATTGAAGGAAATACCCTTACTATAACAGGAACTACTGATATACCTTTAAATGGTATAGGCATGAACTTCGTTCCGCCATATTCGGGTTCGCAGGGAAAGACATCAGGACGCGTTTCGGGAAACACGTTCACGCTGACAAAGAATCTTTCCTCGCTTGCTCCGGGGCTTTACAAGATTAACATCTATCCGACTTCAGGCACCTTCACGGGAGTGCCCGCACTCACAAGGATGATACCTGTAGTTATCGGCAGTGAATCCGGATTTGTGAAGTATACTGATATAGAGGCGGCAAACAAGGCAACATATGCGGTGCTTGATAAGCTCTGCGTTCCGTCCCAGTTTGAAAAGGCAAATCTTTCGGACATGCCTTTTGTAAACAAGAATCCTCAGAAGGATGAAGAATCACAGCCTCTCACATCCTCGCAGTGCGCGTATATAAAGAAATGGACTCTTGAGATAACAAAAGGGTGCACTACAGATATTGAGAAAGTAAAAGCAATATATACATATGCTGCAAAGCATCTTTACTACGATAACAACAGAAGGGGAAAGACCTTCAACAATCCTTACTATAACCTTAAGAGGATAACTGAAGGAACGGGCTCCGGATACAATTATCAGAACGGAAAAGTAGCCGTGGAGTGCACAGGATATGCGGCGCTTGAGATTGCAATGGCAAGATCAATCGGCATCCCTGCAAGAATGGTAAACGGAAGACACAACAATACGTATAAAGACTGGTCACAGATTACACCCCTTAGCGGACAAAATCACCACTGGGCGGAAGTATATGTAAACGGTCAGTGGATAGTGGCAGACGCAACAGATGCTACAGAAAGTGACTATAACTATAATTCGAAGCAGTGGATAACAAAGGGTATTTCAAGCTACTTCACATTCGCACCTACTATTCAGCAGCTGTCACAAAGCCACATTACATACACCGTATACACAAAACCTATGAGTCTTAAGCTTTCATCGGGAAGCGGATATATACTCTGCTCATGGAGCAAAGTTCCTGCTTCAGGATATCAGCTTCAGATAGCGACAAACAGCTCGTTTACTAAGAACTGCAAGACTTACAGCGTGACTTCATCATCAAAGAAGGTTACTGGAATAAAAAGCGGCAGGACATATTATGTCAGGATCCGTCCATATGTAAAGGCAAACGGTACAAAGAGATATTCAAGCTGGAGCAAAGCATACAGCATAAGAAAATAGACAAATAGTCTGGCGGCCAAAAGAGGCCGCCAGACTATTTAGATTATAACCTTTAGTATGAATATTTAATATTATGCACTTTAGTCTAATTGAACCTCGCTAAATATGTGATATTATGTCGGTATAATACTGTGCATGGGGGTTGATGCTGTGGCTAAAATCAATCGAAAAACTGTCATATACGTCATAGGCGCTGCTTTACTTCTTGTAATAGCATACTATTCCCGTGCTTTTCATACTCAGGTTTCAGAGCCTGCTGTTAAAATGCTGCTTGTAATGATTAGAAGTGTCATTCAGATAACCCTTGTTATTGGCTGGTGTTCATCGGTAAGAACAAGAATAATCAACAGACAGGTCAGACGCTATCTCATGGCAACAGGAGCCCTTCTTGCATTCTGGCTGATTCTCAGAACATGCAAATGGGAGTTTATTGCCAGCAGCGGTACGGATTTAGGCCGTTACCTGTGGTATTCCTATTATATTCCCATTATATTTGTGCCTCTCATGGGACTGTTCATAGTTGACCATATCGGAAAACCTGAAAAATATATCACTCCTGAATGGATGAATTATCTATATATCCCCGCATGTCTCCTTGTGTCAGCTGTATTCACAAACGATCTTCATCAGATGGTCTTCTCGTTTCCAAAAGGATTTGAATTCTGTGAATCTGATTACAGTTATCATTCAATATACTTCGTAATAATGGCATGGTGTCTTCTGTTAAGCTTTTACTTTGTTGTAATGCTGCTGAAAAAAAGCCGTGTTCCGGCGAGCAGAAATTTTCAGAAGCTTCCTGGAATAATACTCATAGGAGCCGTTATATTCTGGGTTCTTTACTGTATGAATATTGCCCATGGCGACCTTGCTGCAGTTAACTGCATTGTAATCATTATGCTTCTTGAAAGTGCGATTCAGAGCGGACTTATTCCGTCAAATACCAAGTACAACGAGCTTTTCAGAAGTTCTACGATTCGTGCGCAGATTGTAGACAGGGAGTATCATCCGTGCATAGTGTCGAAAGCTGCAGGGCCGCTGACTGTGGATGTGATGAAAAGTGCCGAAAATGGACCGGTTGATTTTGGTGATACAGTGCTTCACAGTAAGATGATTAAAGGCGGTCATGTGCTGTGGCTAGATGACATAGGCCAAATTAATCAGCTTATAGAAAAGCTGCGTGATACTCAGGAGAGGCTTGGAGAAAGCAACGAGATAATAAGAGCTGAGATTGACATAAAAGAAAAGAGGGCAGGGACGGAAGAAAAGAGCCGTCTGTACGACAGGATTGCAGGGGAAACTGCCCCGCAGCTTGAGAAAGCTGACGAACTCCTTGAGCTTGCTGAGAGAAATCCGCAGAATGCAAAGAGCCGGGTTGCAAGGGTTTCAGTTATCTGTGCATATATCAAGAGAAAAGGTAACCTTATGCTTCTTGGAGAAGAAAGAAAAACTGTTCCCTCAAGAGAACTTGAATACTGCATAAGGGAGTCACTTGATAATCTTCGTCTTGCCGGCATAATCACTTCTTTTGAAACAAGATGTGAGGACGATGTGAATATTGACTATCTGGTGGCTGCATTTGACTTTTATGAGGATGTAATCGAAAAGCTCTTTGAGGATGCAACAGCAATTATGATTTATCTGGATTGCAGTGAAAGCCGTATCAGTATCCGGATGCAGATTGGATGTCTTGATACAGCCTCAGAGGATATCCTTGCTGATATCAAGGCTGCTTATGGTACCACCTGTTACGAACTGCAGGATGAGGATATCACTGTTACGCTTCTCATAGAGGGAGGTGACACTTTATGATAGGGTTCTGTGATCTGAATTATGCCGCAAAAGCTGTATTTCTTGTATTTGCTTTTATGAATGTATGTATGAGTCTGTGCATGATGCCGGGAGTCTTCAGAAGGAAGAGAATAGTGCCTGATATTCTGATATCAGTCTGCTTTTTACTGTCTGCAGCAGTACTTGTTCTCCTTGCGGCACATGTGAAGTCATATCATCCGTCATGGACATCATCACCTGAAGTTGATATTGCTGCCTCGATTCCCTTAGTTATACCTGTGATTATTCTCCTTGCAGTAACATCAGTTCTGATAATTCAGGCTGCTGCTGAGAATAAGTATCAAAGGGATTCAATTACCCGTTCATCTGTAAAGGAAAGCTTTGACTATTTAAACACCGGGCTGTGTTTTGCGTACAGAAACGGCATGGTAATGCTGATAAATCACAGGATGAATACTCTATGCCATGATATTCTTGGCAGGGATCTTCAGAATGCCAATACTTTCTGGAAAAGCCTCTGCGAGGGAAAAGTAAAGGAAAACGTTGAAGTGATTTCAGCAGGGAATAATCCTTCATTTCTGCTTTCCGACAAGAGTGTATGGACTTTTTCATTTGAGGATATTGGTGGAATAACACAGATTGCGGCTGCAGAAACGACTCGCCAGTATATGCTCACAGAAGAGTTGAAAGAAAAGAATATGCAGCTGTCTGTTGTGAATGAGCGTCTGATAGAGTATGGAAAACACGTGGATGAACTGATACGGGAAAAGGAGCGTCTTGAAACAAAGGTGAGTATTCACAGAGAACTCGGACAGGCTCTCCTTGCCGCAAGACGTTATCTTCAAAGTGATGGTGAAAGCCCTGATGAAGTTGTAAATATGCTCAAACGCAATATTTCCATGCTGCGTTTTGAAAATGAAGCAAAGAGCAGCGATAATCCTTTTGATATCCTGATGAAAACAGCAGGGAGCGTGGGAATTGATGTGGGGATAACGGGAAGACTTCCTGAAGCAGAAAGTACGGCAAGGCTGTTTTTTGAAGCTGCATCGGAAGCGCTTACAAATGCTGTACGCCATGCCGGCGCAAAGAAGCTTAATGCTGATATGTCAGAGGATGACATAGCATACTATATTACTTTTACAAATGACGGGACTATACCGCAGACAGAAATAGTTGAAGGCGGCGGACTGAGCTCTATAAGGAGAAAATGCGAGCAGGCAGGCGGTACTTTAAGTATCACCTGCAGACCGGAATTTAAGATGGATATAAGTATTCCGAAGAAAAGAGGTGGCAACCTGTGATAAACGTACTGATTGTAGAAGATGATCCTATGGCAAGACAGCTTCTTGAAATCTATATTAATACAAGCGAAAGATATAATCATGTTCAGTCAGTTGAAAGTGCAGCTCTTGCAGAGTTCTGCTGCCGGACAAATGATGTTGATGTGATTCTTATGGATGTCTGTACCGCCATGAATGCAAGCGGACTTGAGGCTGCGGAAAAAATCAAGAAGAGTTTTCCTGATATCAGGATTATTATCATTACAAGTCAGCCGGAGTGCAGCTTCCTTGAAAAGGCACATTGTGCCGGTGTTGACAGCTTCTGGTACAAGAGTTCAAAGGCAGAAGAAATCCTGTCTGTAATGGACCGTACTATGGCAGGGGAGAGCGTTTATCCTGAATCTACTCCATCGCTGAGGCTTGGAGATACATTCAGCGACAGTCTGTCAGGCCGTGAACTTGAGGTTCTTCGTGAACTTGTCGCAGGTGAGTCAGACGCTGCGATAGCAGAAAAACTCTTTATGTCCGTCCGTACTGTTAAAGCACATATTCACAGTATGAAAGAAAAGACAGGATTCAGAAACCGCACAGAGCTTGCCGTCAGGGCGAGGGAAAGCGGGCTTGTCATATACAGTAAAAAATGAGATTACAGTGTCGCAGACTGCGGCACTTTTTTCGTATTCTGAAATAATCTGCACTAAAGTACGATGCATCGTGAAACTGTAAATACTAAAATATCTGTAATACGGCAGACGGAAAGGAGGAACTGCGGCATGAGAAAGATTATTGTCTGTATCGGTAACTGTCTGATGTCAGAAGCAATAATGCGGATGTTAAAACAGAGCGGTGAATTTGAGCCTGTATGTGTACCGGCAGGGGACAATGAAAGTGTCGTAAAAGACGCACAGTCTCTGTCTGCAGATATTATCCTTACAGATGTATCTTATGCTTCCGGTGCGACCATAGATATACGTATGAAAGAAGCAGGACTTGCAAGAAGAATGATTCCGGACTGCAGGCTTGCCTGGCTTTGCGATGAGAATTCCATGCCTGATCTGGCAAGAGAAGTGGCACTTGCAAAGAGGGACGGAATCATTGATGCTTTCTTTTATTCTTCTGTGACAGATGTCTATCTGGCTGCATCACTTATGGCGCTTTAGTATATCTGCCGGATATCTGAGAACGGTAATTGACCGGTTAAAGGAGGGAAAGATGAACAGAAAGAAAATACTTAGTTTACTAATTAGCATTGCAATGATTGTATGCATGATACCAGGAGAAGCATTTGCTGATAATTCAATATCTTGTGTGGTGGGAAACAGTAATGTTACTATCTCGGCAGACAAGGATCTGAACAATCTTGTTTTGCCAAGCGACAGAGGCCTTGGAGGGATTGAGGTTGATTTTGTAATCACATCTGACAATGTTCCTGTAAGCAGTATTTCGATTGGCGGATTTTCGATGGATTATTCATCTAATCGGGTAGAATACAAACACCTTTTTACTGAAACAGATTCATCAAAATCAGTTCTTACTGTAACACTTGCAGACGGAGCATCAGCCAGTTTCGGGTTCTTTGTAAGACCTGCAAAGCTTATCTCAAAGGAAATAACAATACTTACTGATCCGACAGGAATGAAGATTTCAGGATTCGATTTTCCTGCTCGTTACGGTTCACGGCTTTATGTTGAGGTATATAAGGATTCTGCAATGAAAAACCGTCTTGCTTCATTCAACACACCTCTCAAAAACGGACCTGTTGCAATACATAAGAAAGGGCATAGCTGGTACAAGCCGAATACTACATATTATCTGAAGATATATGGTGCTGAAGCATACCAGAAGTTAGATGGTGAGGTTATCTACCTGGCGGGAGACCATATTAAGAGAACTGTTAAAACATCACCGGCCGTTAACCCTGTAGTAAAGTCAGTAAAGATTTCAAATATTAAGGTTCAGAACCTTTCGACACTGTTTGTAAAGAAGTATCACACTACATATACAATGACAATTACACTTTCAAAGAAAGCTTCTAACATAAAGGGCATCAAGGTGTTTGCTGCAGGTAATTACTACACTGTGAAGGGTAACGGAAAAACATTTAAGGTAAGGGTATCGAATATTACGGACAGAAGCTACAAGGGAATGAAAACAAACTACAGTCTTTGCACATACGGTGCATCTGATTCTGTTGGCGGAGCATACAGTACATGGACGAAATCAAAAACCTATGTAGTGAGATAATCAGGTGATACTATATGAAAACAAAAATGAAAAAACGACTGTTTAGTATCCTGCTTTGCCTTGTGATGCTGACCGGACTGATGCCGACAACATCATTTGCGCAAAGCGGGACGGGAGCAGAAAATAATCCGTATGTTGCAACTACATATGCGCAGCTGAAAGAACTTATGGCAAATGCTCCAACTGACGGGACGGTTCGCTATATCAGGCTCGGTAATAATATTACGTCGGAAGACATAAATAACGACTATTCACTGACGCTTGTAAAAGAAGACCAGAAAGTCGTTCTTGATCTGGCAGGTTATACGATAACAAGAAAATCATCAATAACTGTTGATAGAGCGGTTATTAGAGCAAAGGAAGGAAAGCTTACCATCAATGATAGTGTTGGAACGGGTGGAGTTTGCGCGAAGGGGAAGATCCCTAGTGCTATTGGAATGACTTCGACTGATCCTATTACTTTTGATACCGGAACAATTGTTATCAACGGAGGTACATTTACTGCAGAGTATTCGTTAGGACAGGGCGCATATATCGAATCGGGAAATTTATATATTGCCGGTGGTACTTTTAAGGGCGTGTATGGTCTTTATGCACAGTGTGGACAAACTTATATATACGGCGGAAAATTCTACACAACAGAAGTTGGCGGTGCAGCTCTATCACTTGCGGTCGACCAAACTATTGAGGTCTACAATTTAACGGCATACGGTAAAGTTATATCAAATAGCGCAAAGGGGGACCTTTGGGCTTATATTTCCAAAGGAAATGTTTATATTGATAACGTAAAACAATCGAAAAAACTGACTAATATATTTGCTGGTAATGTAATCAGAATTGAAACCGACATTGTTGATGAAATCAATATCACCATACCTACTCCTGTTGTTGGCAATACCCTTGAAACAAGCGCTGATGTTCCTTTTGGTGCAGGGTATGAAATTGTTACAGAAAATGGAGAGCAGGTGCTTAGCTGGTTCAAAGGCGATAAATTCGCTGCGGGCACTATTGAAAGACTTACGGAATACAAACTTAGAGTATATGTTAAAGTAACTGATGTGCCGTTTGTTGATATCTGTGCAAAAGTAAACGGTCAGCCTGCAAAATTAGAATTCAAGTTGGAATCAATGGAAGGCGACAGGTATTATTGGATAGAATATACCTTCCCTGCAACAGAGGATAATCGCATTTCTTCTGTAAATGTAGATATTCCTGTTCCTGTTGCAGGTTCAAAAGCTATTGCAGGTGTTATTGACAAATCTGATAAGTATAATGTTTCTGTTGGCTGGTCTTCTGTCGCAGATGGAAGCGCACTAAATGATTATAACGGTAAAACTTTTGCAGCAGGCAAGACATATTATGCAGATGTATATCTGAATTCAGAAGACCCATATATTTTTGCAGATGGTGCAATTGTATTTGTTAATGATAAGGAATACAAAGCAACATGGACTGTAGGAGAATCATACAAAAAATATGCAGCAGTATATGATGTGCCTTTTACCGTATCAGGTAGTGAAACATATACGGTGTCATTTAATGCAAACGGCGGTTCGGGAGTAATCGCTGATGAAACAGAACAGCTTGGTGGATATGTTCTCCCTGAATGCACTTTTATCGCACCTTCCGGCATGAGGTTCAAGTGCTGGGCAGAAGGAAGTGCAGGTGGAAAACAGTATTCATCCGGATATGAATATGACGTACAGAGCAATGTCACATTCTATGCTGTATGGGAGAAGAATGCTCATACATGCGTTTTCAATCAGGAAACCGATAAGACAGAGTTCTTGAAGACTGCCGCAGACTGCACCCATGATGCAGTCTACTACAAGAGCTGTTCATGCACCGCAATAAGTGATACAGAAACGTTTACGAAAAATGGAACTGCGCTCGGGCATAAATGGCCAGAAGCAGGTAAATGGAGCAAGGATACTGAAAGACATTGGTATGAGTGTGAACGCTGTCATGACAAAAAGGATGCAGCAGTGCATAACTATGGAAATGACAATGTTTGTGACACATGCAAATATGATAAAGCCGTAATTCATAAGCACAATCTTACACTTTTTAATAAAAAGGATGCAACATGTACAGAATACGGAAATGATGCCTACTATACCTGCGATGGGTGTGACAAGTGGTTTAAGGACGCAGCAGGATCTGTTGAAATAAAAGATAAGACCAGCGTGATTCTTAAGGCTAAAGGACATAGAGCTGAATGGAAAACTAATGAAACAGGTCACTGGAAAGAGTGTGAATGTGGATATAAGGTTGCAATTGCATCACATTCTATAGGCGATTGGGTAACCGGAAAAAAGGCAACAGCTGCAGCTGACGGAATAATGAACAGAGAATGTACTGCCTGTCATTATGTAATGGAAACTGCCAAGATTTTACATATTGCAGGTGTTAAACCTGGTGCTGCAAAATATACATATAGCGGAAGTGTAAAAACTCCTTCTGTGAAAGTAACAGATGCTGATGGAAATGTATTAGTTGAGGATACTGATTATTCAGTTGCTTATCCAACTGGAAGAAAGGCTGTAGGGAAATATACTGTTAAGATTGTTTTCAAGGGAAACTATGAAGGAACTAAATCGTTTTCCTTCACAATCAAGCCTAAGACAGCTAAGATTAAGTCGTTAACAGCAGGCTCAAGGAAGCTGACAGTAAAAGCGGCAACAAAGGTAAGTGCTACAGGCGGAACAGTTTATCAGATTGCATATAAGCAGAAGGGAACATCAACCTGGAAGTACACAACAACTACATCATATTACAAAACAATCAAGAACCTTAAGAAGGGCAAACAGTACTATGTGAAAATGCGAGCATACAGGAAATCAGGAACAACCAAGTACTACGGCTCATGGAGTACTGTTAAACTCAGTAAGGCTGTAAAATAACTGAATACATCTTAGCTTTAAGGCCATCTCGAAAGAGGTGGTCTTTCCCTCTTGCACCAACTTGCACTCCTTTGCACTTTCTTTCATGTGACGGGGATGTTAAGGTATAAAGGTGTCACATCTATTGTAAAGCTACACAAGAAACATAGTGTATGTAGAGAGATTTGTTTGCATGATTAAAGCTTTTTATGTTATTATATCCTTATATTGTGATTGTTGATGACAGTTAGTTGGCTCCATGGCTGAGTTTAATAACCAACCTGGGGTCTATTTGTATATGTGGCCGTTACTTTATAATTTATGAAAGCGAAGGTAAATTATGGATATTAGCAAAGACTATCTGTTATTTCTTGAAGCAGTTGCGGGACTGATGGTTATAGATAAGACGGGACATCTTGTATTTATCAACGAAAGATGCGCTGAATACATAAAAGGTGATCGCAATGATTCAATCGGCAAATATATAAGAGATGTATTTCCCGCGTCCACCATGCAGGCTCTTCTTACGGGTGATAAAAGATACAACGTTAACTTCTATTTTATAGACGGCAGAATGAGCGCAAGTACACAGGTTCAGCTTCGCAAAGATGGAGAAATTGTCGGAGTGCTGGAATATGATTTGATGGAGGAAATAACTGAACTTGATGAATTCTTAGGGATGTACAGCAAGGCCCTTAAGGATGAAGTATCATATTTCAGAGAGCAGGTCAGAGAGTTTCAGAGCACGAAATATTCGATTAATAATATAATTGGATCGTCGAAGAAAGTTCAGGAACTCAAGGAGCAGATTGAGCTTGCGGCAACTAGTAGTTCGACAGTTCTTATAATGGGGGAGACAGGAACGGGAAAAGAGCTTGTAGCGCATTCTATACATAATTTGAGCGACAGGGCTTTCAATGATTTTATTAAGGTTAATTCTGCAGGTATGGCTGAAACCCTTATTGAATCAGAACTTTTCGGTTATGTTGAAGGTGCTTTCACCGGAGCAAAGAAGGGCGGCAAAAAAGGCAAATTTGAACTTGCAAATAAAGGAACTCTGTTTATCGATGAGATTAATCAAATGCCTCTTTCTATGCAACCTAAGCTTCTGCGCGCATTACAGGAAAGGGAAATATCCCCAGTAGGAAGCGAAGAGGATTTGAATGTTGATGTTCGAATTATTGCTGCGACAAATGAAAGCCTGGAAAAACTGGTTAGAGAGAAAAAGTTCAGGGCAGATCTTTATTACAGACTTAACGTATTCCCTGTGGTAATTCCGCCTCTCCGTGAGAGGCTGGAGGACATTCCTGAACTTGTCGAAGCTAAAGTTAAGCAGCTTAACAATGAGCTGGGAACCAATATTACAAACATTGAGCCAAATGTTTACAAAAAACTGATGGAATATGACTGGCCAGGTAATATCAGAGAATTATACAATAGAGTAGAAGCGGCAATGAACTATGCTCGTGGAAATGTACTCAAGGTTGAGCATTTCAACTTTAGAGCGGATAACAGTAAAATCGACCTTACTGCTCTTGAAAGCACTGATAAACCGATAGATGCTATTAAACGAGAGGCAGAAAGAAAACTTATAAACGAAGCTCTTATGATGTTCGATTATAACAAGACAAAAGTTGCGGATTATTTAAAAATTTCAAGACCTCTTCTTTATCAAAAGATGAAAAGACTAGGCATACAGTAAGTATATACTTACACTGTCAGCGTATACTTACGAAAAGCGAGAAAGCTTTGGAATTACACAATTATTGATATTTGCATCCTGCACAACTGTAAGCACAGACTTACGGTTGTGTTTTTTATTATTTGCAAAAACTGTTGAAATTTCGGGACATTCAAATTGGCACGCTTATTGCAATAGAGAAAGCAAGGAGTTAACTTCAACAATTTTACGGAGGTGTAAGTTATGAAAGACTTTATCAGGTCTGAAAAAGGGAAAGTATGCTACTGGGTCCTGGGTATCCTGGCAGTAATCATCTGGTGCTTTGTTCTTATCCCGCCATTATACAGTGTTTGGAATAAGGCACTACCGCTTATCTGCGGCATACCATTCTCGGTAGTTATGACTTTTTTATTCATGTTAGCATTAGCAATTATTCTTTGCCTGCTTTATCAGGTTCAGAAAATTAGAAAGGAGTTATAAATGAACGATACTATTATTTGCGTAGCTATGCTCCTTATCTACTTTGGAGGCTTAGCATACTGTATATTCAGTAACCCGATGCCTGAAGCAAACTTCGAAGAATATGCTGTAGGCGGAAGATCTTTTGGCTGGCAGTTCATTACAATGACAATTATCGGCACATGGTATCCCGGTTCTCTTCTGATTGGTACAGCTCAGATGGGACATGATGGCGGTATCATTGCTTTTTACCTTGGTTTCTATACTTTAGGAAGCTTGTTTATCTTCTTCCTGATGTCAACAAAGATGTGGAAACTTGGTTCGAAATACAGCCTGAATACAATGGGACATTATATCCAGCTCAGATATGAAAGCAAATCATTAAGAGTGCTTTCAGGTGCAGCTGCTCTTCTTTGTGAATTCCCTTGGGTAATCACAGAATTACTTGCATCAGGTTATGCGATTCAGCTTATCACAAACGGTAAGATTCCATTCAATCTTGGTATGGCAATTATCTGCGTATTCTTCCTTATTTACATCATGTTCGCAGGAACAAGAGCCGTAATCATCGCAGACTACTATCAGGGATGGATGTTCCTTCTTGGAGCACTTGCATTGTTTGTTGTAGCAATGTTCGCAATCTGGGGTGGTCCTGTTGAAATGTTTACTCAGGTTAGAGACTTTAATGAAGAATTACTTTCATTACCTGGCCCTATCGATACTTACTGGGGTGGAGCAGATCCAGGAAACCTTTACTGGACTTCAATCATTCTTTCAGGTGCTCTTGGTGCGTACATGTGGCCTTCGCTGTTCTCAAGAATTTTTGCAGCAGGTTCAACAAAGGAACTTAAGCAGTCACTTAGAATCACTCCATTTGTAGCACCAATCCTTACAGTTGTTATTCTTATCGTAGCAATCGGATGTGCAACAACAGGATATGGATTAGATGATACTGCATATGCATTAGTTGAAATGATTGGATCACTTGGCCCTGTTCCTAAGGGAGTTGTAGCTATCGTAATTCTTGCAGGCTCACTTTCAATGATGGACTCAATGATCAGTTCATGGGCTATTGTATTCTGCAACGATATCGTTAAGCCTTTCAAACCAGGAATCAGCGACAAGACACAGCTTACAATTTCAAGACTTATTGCAGTTATTATCGCATTTTCGGGACTTGCAATTGCAATGACAGATATGCCAACAATTGTAACAATCCTTACAAGAATTTATCAGTGCGTAATTCAGTTATTCCCACTTGTTGTATTCGGACTTTACTTCAAGAGAGGAAACAAGGCAGCAGCATGGTCAAGCCTTATCGTAGGTTTTGGAATCACAATTGTATTAGGTATGAAGTGGCCTGATTTCGTTCCTGCTCTTAATGGTATGTCTGCTGGTGTATTCGCATTCTTCGTAGCTTCAGCAGTATACATTATCGTATCTTACGTTACTAAGCCTCAGGATAATGTTGAAAAACTGTTCACAGACATGAAGACACCTGACGATCAGCTTGGTAAGGAAGCATTACCATACTAAAGGAGGATACTATGTTAGTAAATGTAATAGTAGGAATCGGCTTCCTTGGAGCCATTACACTTGGAATTACAACTTGCCACTATCTTATGAAGAAGGAACTTGAAACTTCGGACGAAAAAACAGAATAAGGCATAGGACTATACAGAAAGGAGCGCCCGGATGCGGTGCGCCTCCGGGCAGTTAAAATGAGAGAAGCAGATTTAATTATTAAGGGTGCAAGTATATTTGCAGGAAAAGGCCTTCCGAAAGATTACGATTTCGTAGCAGTAAAAGACGACAGAATATTAAAGGTCGGCAAGGCTAATGAGATTGAAGAGTATACAGGCCTTAATACAAAGATAATAGAAGCAAATAAAGAACAGCTTCTCATGCCAGGTTTTCATGACAGTCATGTTCATTTAATAACAGCTGGTATGTATCAGGAATGTGTTAATGTTGAGAAAGCTAAATCTGCAGAGGAAGTAGCACAGATTGTAGCAGAATATGCAAAGACTATTCCGGATAGGGAATGGATTATAGGCTGGAGATGGTACCATCTTTACTGGGATGTTAAAGAACTTCCAAATGCGGCAACACTGGATAAGTATATTTCGGACAGGCCGGTGTTCCTGATGAATTCAGAACTTCATGGATGCTGGGTAAACAGCAAGGCAATGGAAATCTGTGGCATAACTAAGGATACCCCGGATCCACCTTACGGAAAAATCTATCGTGATGCAGATGGAAATCCAACCGGTTATCTTGATGAAATGGCACTGGGCATTGCGGGAAGAGTTGCATTTGCGATGTCTACTGAACTTCAGAAGACATATGTGGATTCAATGCAGAAGAGCTGTGCTAGGTTTGGTATTACGTCACTGAATGACGTTCTGCCGTTCTTTGGAATTGAGTTTGAAGCTCATCAGGCAATTCATGAAATGGATGTTGATGGACAGCTGTCCATGCGAATTCATTCTGCACCTGATCTTTTCGGTGACCTTGATAAGGTTATTGAAGACCAGAAGAAGTATGAAAGCGACAAGTACAAAATCAGGAATGTAAAACAGTTCCTGGATGGTGTTGCAACAACTTATACTGCACTTCTAGTAGACCCGTACAGTGATGCTCCGGATACCTGCGGAGATACTCTTATGGATTTAAGTCTTCTTCCAGGATATGTTGAAGAAGCCCATAAAAGAGGCCTTGGGGTAAAGCTTCATGCATGTGGAGATGGCTCTGTAAGAGCAGCTCTGGATGCTTACGAAAATGCGATTAAAAAATATGGTGCAAATGACGTAAGACATGCGATTGAACACAGTGAAATTGTTAATGAGGCAGATATCCGCAGATATGCTGATCTTGGAATAATTTCATCTATGCAGCCGGAACATATTGCAATAACAGAAGATTTTGCTTCAAACGGATATACAGACAGACTCGGTGATGAAAGATGCAAGTATACATGGCCTATAAAATCCTTAATGGATGCAGGAGCAACAGTTGCTTTTGGTACCGATTGTCCTGTAGTGACAAATGATCCGTTTCTGGAGATATATCGCGCAATAACTCGTGTATTCGATGATGGACTTCCAAAAGGAGGCTGGAATCCACAAGAAATGATATCTGTAGAAGAGGCTATTCATAACTATACTTATGGATCAGCATATGCAGTAAAGAGGGAACATGAACTGGGTACTCTCGAAGAAGGGAAATTTGCCGACATGATAATAATTGACAGGAATCTTCTAAAATGCACCCCTGAAGAAGTACGTAGTGCAAAGGTAGTTACTACAATTTTTAACGGTAGAATAATATATAGCATATAAAGAAAGGAGACAAAACCGATAGTATGACAGAAAGAAACATGAGCTTAGCACTTGAAGAAGCTAAGAGAGTAGTAGAAA